>NZ_JBGUAY010000005.1:300000-460663 GCF_041821025.1 Egicoccus sp. AB-alg6-2
GTCGCCGACACGCTCGTCGAGATCGCACGAGCCCGACCCGTCGGCGGCTGACCGCCGACGCTTACGGTCATCGACCGGCGCGGCCGGCGGCATCGGCCGCCCGCTCCCCGAGCGCCACCACCATGTCACCGAAGGCCTCGAAACTGCCGTCGGTCTCCCCGTACGCACCCGACGCGAATCGGCCGTAGACCCCCTCGAGGATGCAGGCCAACTTCCAGTAGCCGAAGGCGAGGTAGTAGTCGAGCTGCGCGACGTCACGGCCCGAGGCCTCGGCGTAGCGGGCGGCCACCTCCTCGCGGGTCCAGAACCCCTCGACGGTCGTCGGCGAGTCGAGCAGCGGCAGGACGTCGTCACCCGGTTCGGCCCAGTACACCAGCAGGAGCCCGAGGTCGGCGAGCGGGTCGCCCAGCGTGGTGAGCTCCCAGTCGAGCACGGCCCGGACCCGCCCGGTCGCGGGGTCGAGGACGAGGTTGTCCAGTCGGTAGTCGCCGTGGACGATGGTGGCCTGGCCCTGGGCCGGGATGTCGGCGACGAGCCGCGCATGGACGTCGTCGAGCACCGGGAGTCGGCGGGTCGCGCCCTGCTGCAACTGGCCGTGCCACCGCTTGAGCTGGCGGGCGAGGTAGTCCTCACGACGGGCGAGGTCCCCCAGGCCGACCGCATCGACGTCCACCTCGTGGAGCCGGACCAACACGTCGACCAGGTCGGCGCTGACGGCGCTCCGCGTCGCCACGTCGAGGTGTGTGCGCGCAGCCGCCGCGTCGCGCACGACCTCGCCCTCGGCGAACTGCATCACGTAGAACGGTGCACCCGTGACCTCGTCGTCGGCCTCGTAGCCGATCGTCACGGGCACCGGGACGTTCGTCGGCTCCAGGGCGGTGATGATGCGGTGTTCGCGTCCCATGTCGTGGGCCGACGGCAGCACCCCGTGCAGCGGAGGTCGCCGCAGGACCAGCCGGCGGCCACGGGCGTCGCTGACCGTGTAGGTCAGATTGGACCGGCCGCCCTGCACGACCTCGAACCGCAGCGGCGGCTCCACGGGCGTCCGCTCGGCGAGCCAAGCCGTGACCGCCTCCACCTCGATGCCGTCGACCTGGCCCACGCACGCCTCCCACGTTCCGATCGGGACGGCAGCCTCGCAGGTGCGTCGCGGCCCGGCCAACCCGACCAGATCAGGGGATACCGGCAGCCTGGCGTGGTGCCTCTGCGGCCGGCTCCGTCCGGCGGCGCTCCCGGACCTTCGTGTAGACGCTCAGCATGGCCGGCAGGACGACCACGCTGGCCACCAGGGCGAGTCCGATGGTCATCGCGAGCACGGCGCCGAACTGGCGGAAGGGTCGGATGTCGGAGAGCACCAGCGAGCCGAAGCCGGCGATGGTGGTCAGCGCCGAGCCGACCAGTGCCCCGCCGGTGTGCTGCAGGGTGGACCGCATCGCGTCGGCGAGGTTGTCGTAGCGGTCACGGTCCTCGAGGAACCGGTTCACGACGTGGATCCCGAACGGCACGCCGATCCCGATCGCGAGCGCCGACACCATGGCCGTCATCACGTTGAACGGGATGCCGAAGGCGGCCATCAGCCCGAACACCCAGGCGACGACGACCCCGACCGAAGCGATGGCGAGCACCCCGAGCACGGGTTCGCGCGACCGGAACCAGAACGCGATCGACAGGATCACGGCGGACGCCAGCAGGGTGAGCACCAGGCCGGTCACCTGCGAGGCGCGCAGCTCGTCCATCACGATGTCGATCAGGATCGGGTCGGAGGCAGCCACGGCGTCGAGGCCGAGATCGCGCAGCGGCACGACGCTCTCGTCGAGTTGTCGACGCATCTCGTCGACCCGGTTGCCCGCCGCCGAGGACAGCTCGATCAGCAGCGCGTCGTCAGAGACGAGGTTGGCCGCCGAGGGATCGAGCCCGGTCAACGCGTCGACCAGTGGCCGTAGCGTCACCTCGGCCGCCGGACCTTCGGGCGTGCCGACCCCGGCGTCCCGGGCGGCAGCGAGGAACGCCTCGACCGCCGCGGGGTCCGGCGGCGGCATGGCACCGGCGCCACCATCGGTCGGAACGGCTTCCTCGGCGGCCTGCTCGTCCGGGGCGGCCGCCGCCTCGTCGGGCGTCGGCGTGGACTGGATCCGCTCCAGGACCAGCTCCGAACGACGCAGGACGGAGTCGGCGGAGGCCCGCCCATCGGTGGCGCGGACGCCGACCACGCCCCCGGCCGCCTCCTCGACCTCGTGGATCGCGGCCAGCACGCCGGGTTGATCGATGTCGCCCTGGACCAGGATCCGGGTCGTCTCGGTGAGGTCGCCGCCGAAGGCCTCGTCGACGAGGTCGAGCAAGGCCAGCGCCTCGGAGTCCTCGGGGAAGAACTCGGTCTGGCTGAACTCCGTGGACAGGCCGGTGGCGCCGACGCCACCGATGACGGTCAGCACGGCCGCTGCGGTCAGCACGATGCCGGGTCGGTGCGTCGCCGTCGGCGCGAGTGCGGCCGAGATGCGTCCGAGGAGCGACGGCGGCTGTTCACCGTGGGCGTGGACCACCTGGTGGTCACGCCCACGACGGACCCGCCACCGGTCGGTCAGCAACCGGACGGCGGGGACGAACGTGACCATGATCAGGAACGCGGACGCGACCCCGACCGCCGCGAACACGCCGAAGTCGCGCAGCGGCGGCAGCGGGTTGGTGACGTTGGTCATGAAGCCGACCACGGTCGTGATCGTCGCCAGCGCCAGGGCGGCACCGACGGCGCCGATCGCGCCCGTCGCGGCGGTCGAGGGATCGGCGCCGACCGAACGCTCCTCGCGGTAGCGCATGGTGAGGTGGATGCCGTAGTCGACGCCGAGGCCCACCAGCAGGATCGGGATCGCGGTGGTCATCTCGTTCATGCCGCCGGTCCAGCCCAGCAGTTCGGGACCGAGCACGGTCGAGATGCCCTGCATCCAGACGATCGTGAACACCAGGCCGAGCAGGGAGGCGATGACGTCCATGGGGCGCCGGTAGATCGCGATCAGGATCACGACGATGAGACCGAAGGCGAGCGCGAGCAGGCGCGAGAGGTCCGCCTGGATCTCGGCGCCGATGTCGTCGCCGAGCAACTGGGAGTCGAGGGTGGACACCTGCACACCCGGCAGCTCACGGGTGGCCTCCGCGAGGGCGGTGACCGCCTGGGAGCGCTCCGCCATGTCGAGCTCGCCGTCGAGCAGCACCACCACGGCGCCGACCTCGGCGTCGGTCGAACCGCCCGCGAGCAGCCGCGTGACCTGCTCGGCCTGCTGGGCGGACAGCTGGGAGGCCGCCCCCTCGTGCAGTCCGGCCAGCGCCTCGTGCTCCAGTGTCGCCGGGTCGAGCTGTTGCGCGGCCGCCGCGCCCAGGACCAGGTCGGCGAAGCTCACGACCGCCCCGTCGGGGATCGGGGCCAACGCCTCGGACACCGTCGGGTCCCCGAGCAGGCGTTCCCGAAGGGTTCCGACGGCCTCGATGCCCTCGGCGCTGAGCACCGGACCGTCGTCGGACTCGACCACCAGCTGGATCGGGTCGAAGGCCGAGCCGAACTCCTCGGCAATCGTCTCGAGCGCCGCGGTGACCTCGTTCTCGGGCGCGAAGTTCTCGAAGCCCTGGTCCTGCACGCTGTAGCCGGCCGTCACCGCGCCGAACACGGCGGTGAGCACGACGACGCACACGATCAGCAGTGCGGGGGCCCGGCGGACGGCCGCGGCCAAGGTGTCGAGCAGACGGGTCACGGGAGCAGCCTTACGGGGACGAGGCGCCAGGGCGGGGCGAGGGGCCCGGGAGGAACCCGGCGGCGGTGATCGCCGGCGGATGCCGACCAGTATGCACCCTCGTCCACCGAATGCGGGACGCGCCCGCTGCGCGCCGGGGGCGCGTACGGGCGCCGCGCGGGCGCTACCCCACCACGTCCCAGACGTTGCCGCCCTCGAGCAGTGCCCGCAGGTCACCGTCGCCGCTGCGCTCGCGCGCCTCGCGCAGCTGGTCCCGCAGCAGGTCGTCGTAGACCGGCGCCTCGACGTCGCGGAACACGCCGATCGGCGTCGGGCCGGTCGGGTTGTGCGCCAGACGGGCCAGCGCGAACGCGGTCGTCGGCTCCTGCTTGTGCGGGTCGTGGATCACGATGCGGTCGCCGGCCTCCGCGGTCGGCTTGATCTTCATCGAGCCGTCGCCGCGCGCGACGACCGCGTGCTCGCCCTCGGGACCGAAGGTGATCGGCTCGCCGGCCCGCAGCCGGATCTGGTTGTGGACCTTGCTGTCCTTGTCCTTCAGCGCGGCGAAGGCCCCGTCGTTGAACACATTGCAGTTCTGGTAGATCTCGACGAACGACGCACCGCGGTGCGCATGCGCCGCCGCGAGCACCTCGGTCAGGTGCTGCCGGTCGGTGTCGATGCTGCGGGCCACGAAGGTCGCCTCGGCGCCGAGCGCCAGCGCCACGGGGTTCACCGGCCGGTCGATCGAGCCCATGGGCGTCGACTTCTTGACGATGCCGAGCGGCGAGGTGGGCGAGTACTGGCCCTTGGTGAGGCCATAGATCTCGTTGTTGAACAGCAGGATCGTGATGTTGACGTTGCGGCGCAGCGCGTGGATGAGGTGGTTGCCACCGATCGAGAGCGCGTCGCCGTCGCCCGTGACGACCCACACGTCGAGGTCGGGGCGACTGATCGCCAGGCCCGTCGCGATCGTGGGGGCGCGCCCGTGGATCGAGTGCATCCCGTAGGTGTCCATGTAGTACGGGAACCGCGAGGAGCAGCCGATGCCGGAGATGAACACCGTCGACTCGGGCCGGGCGCCGACTTCAGGCAGCAGACCCTGCACCGCGGCGAGGATCGCGTAGTCACCACAGCCCGGGCACCAGCGGACCTCGCGGTCGGAGGTGAAGTCCTTGCGGGTCAGACCGTTGTTCGTACCCGTCATCGTTCGACCTTTCCATTGCTGCCCTGCGGGGCCGTGGCCGCGACACCGACCCCGAACCCGAGGGAGGCGATGGCATCGACCAGTTCCGACGTGGAGAAGGGCTGGCCGCTGACGCGGTTGTAGGTCTGCACGTCGACGAGCGTCCGGGCCCGCAGCAGCATGGCGAGCTGACCGGTGTTGTTCTCGGCGCACACCACCCGCGGGTAACGCCGCAGGATGTCGTCGACGTCGTGGGGCAACGGTGCGATGTGACGCAGGTGCGCCCGTGCGACGGACCGCCCCTGGCGCCGCAGTTCGTGGCAGGCCGCCTGCAGCGGTCCGGCGGTCGATCCCCAGCCGACGACCAGCACCTCGGCGTCGCCGTCGGGGTCCTCGACCGCGGTCGGTGCCAGCGCGTCGGCGACCTTCTGCACCTTCGCGGCGCGCAGTTCGGTCATGCGCTGGTGGTTGGCCGCCTCGTAGTTGATGTGGCCGGTGACGTCCTCCTTCTCGAGGCCGCCGATGCGGTGCTGCAGCCCCGGGGTGCCCGGCACGGCCCAAGGACGGGCGAGCGTGACCGGGTCGCGCAGGTAGGGCAGGAACTCGCCGTCCTCGCCGTTGGGCTCGGTCGTGAACTCGACCCGCAGGTCGGGCAGGTCGTCGACCTCGGGCAGCCGCCACGGCTCGGCCGAGTTGGCCAGGTAGCCGTCGGAGAGCAGCACCACCGGGGTGCGGTGGGTGAGCGCGATCCGACACGCCTCGATGGTCGCGTCGAAGCAGTCGGCCGGCGAACTCGCGGCCACGACGGGCAGCGGCGCCTCGCCGTTGCGGCCGTAGAGCACCTGCAGCAGGTCGGACTGCTCGTACTTGGTGGGCAGGCCGGTCGAGGGCCCGCCACGCTGGACGTTGATGATCACCATCGGCAGCTCGGCGGTGAGGGCGAGCCCCATCGCCTCGGCCTTGAGCGCGATCCCCGGTCCGCTGGACGCGGTGACCGCGAGGGCGCCACCGAACGCTGCACCGATCACCGACCCGATCGCGGCGATCTCGTCCTCGGCCTGGAAGGTCGAGACCCCGAAGTGCTTCTGCCGGGACAGCTCGTGCAGGATGTCGGACGCGGGCGTGATCGGATAGGAGCCGTAGAACAGCGGCAGCCCGGCCCGGACGCTCGCGGCGACCAGGCCGTAGGCGACCGCCTGGTTGCCGGTGATGTTGCGGTAACGACCCGGCCGCAGCTTCGCGGCCTTGACCTCGTAGGTGTAGGTGAACGCCTCGGTGGTCTCGCCGTAGTTTCGCCCGGCCCGCAGCGCCGAGATGTTGGCTCGCGCGAGTTCGGGCGTCTTGGCGAACTTCGTCTCGAGCCAGGCCTCGGTGTCACCAAGGGGACGATGGAACATCCACGACACCAGTCCGAGCGCGAACATGTTCTTGCAGCGCTCGGCTTCCTTCTTGTTGAGCTCACCGGCCTCGATCTGGTCCTCGATGGCACGCAACGTCAGGTCCGTCAGACGCACCTCGTGGACCTGGTAGTCGGTCAGCGAGCCGTCCTCGAGTGGGTTGGTCGCATAGCCGGCCTTGGCCAGGTTCCGCTTCTCGAAGGCGTCGGCGTTGAGGATCAGCGTCCCACCCGGCTTGAGCGCCTCGAGGTGCTTGAGCAGCGCGGCCGGGTTCATCGCCACCAGGACGTCCGGACGGTCCCCCGGCGTGTGGATGTCCTGGTCGGAGAAGTGGAGCTGGAACGAGCTCACGCCGGCGACGGTCCCCGCGGGGGCGCGGATCTCGGCGGGGAAGTCCGGCAGCGTCGCCAGATCGTTGCCCGCCAGGGCCGATTGCGTCGTGAACCGGTCGCCGGTCAGCTGCATCCCGTCGCCCGAGTCGCCCGCGAACCGGACGACGGCGTTGGAGAGCTGGACCCGCTGACGCGTGGCGCTCTGACTCATGTGGAATTGTCCTCCCGGCTCGGCCTGGGCTCCCGGGGCGGCTCGAGCGTTCGGACAGCCTGCCATCCCCGGCGCAATCCTGCCGGGAGGACGTGCGCTGCGCTCAGAGGCATTGGTCCCGTGTCGGGTCGGGCGCCACGCCGGACGCTCGGTGTCGCTGGCCGGTGACCTCGTCCTCGTCGAGAGCAAGTCCGCCGGCGGCAACGGCCACGTCGACCACGTCCTGCGCCGCGAGCTCGGCGTACGACCGGTACGGATCAGCAAGCAGGCCGTGGCGGTCGCCGCCACACGCGACGACGTGCCTGGCCACCCTGGAAGCAGGTGTTGCGGCACGTCGCGAGGGGCGAAGCTAGCCGCACACCCGCTTGAGCGTCGGGTAGGGGTTGATCGCCGAACCGCCGCCGGGGTGCAGCTCGAAGTGGATGTGCGGGGTGCCGCGGGCGTTGCCCGTGTCCCCGTTGGTCGCGACCTGCTGGCCGGCCGAGACACGGGCGCCGTTGCCGACGGTGTGGCTCTGCAGGTGCATGTACCAGTACTGGTTGCCGTCGTCGCCGCGCAGGATCGCCCACAGGCCGGCGCTGGGCCCCGTCTTCTGGATCGACCAGGTGCCGCTGGTGATCGCGCGGACGGGGATGCCGTAGGGACCGAGGATGTCGGTTCCGCGGTGCGCACGGCCGCCCGAACGCGGCGCCCCCCAGGTGTCGGTGAAACGGCGGGGATGGTCGAGCGGGCAGGCCATGCCACCCGACGAGACGGCCGCACCGCCACCGGACGTGCCGGACGCGGGTGCCGAACTGCCGGACCTGGGCCGGGCGGCGGCCTCGCGCTCGCGTGCCGCGGCCGCCTCGCGCTCCCGCCTGGCGGCGGCCTCGCGTTCCTCCCGTTCCCGTCGCTCGCGTTCGAGGCGGGCCCGCTCGGCGCGCTCCTGCTCGGTGAGGTCGGCCTCGAGCTCCTTGGCGGCCTCGAGGTCCTCGATCAGTGCGGCGGTGACCTCGGCCTGGCGTTCCTGCGCCGCCTCGAGTTCGGCCGTGCGCGTGGCGAGTCGGTCACGGACGGCGTCGAGGCGTGCCTGCATCGCCCCCAGCACCTCGGTGCGTGAGCGGTCCCCCGCCACCAGGCGATGCACGGTCTGTGCCCGGGACAGGGCCGCCGTCGGTTCGGCGCTGGAGAGGAAGATCGCCAGCGGATCGAGGTTGGACCCGTGCATGAAGGTCTCGCGCACGCGCAGTGCGATCAGGTCACCGACCGCGGTGAGTTCGGCCTCGAGCTCGGCAGCTTCTGCCGCCAGTTGGTCGCGCTCGACCTCCAACTGGGCCTTGCGGACCTCGAGCTCGTCGAGTTCGACCGCGGCCGCCGTGAGCCGTTCCTCGACCGCCGCCCGCTTCTCGGCCGCCTCGCTGCGCTGTTGACGCAGTTCCTCGAGCGACTGGGCGCCCGCCTGGGTGGCGACGAGTGGCACGATCAGCAGGGCCACCACGGCCGCCATGGCATGGCGGCGAGCGAGCAGCCTGGACCTCAGAAGTGGCCGGCGACGCACAAAGACCCTTGTCGCACGACGACAGGTGGGCACGACGGTGCGCGAGGATAGTCGTGTCCGACGCCGGGCGGGCCATCGGATTGGTGGCGTCGGCGCACCGGGAACCGCCGGGCGGCCGCCCGAGCGCGGGTGACGCACGGAACCGGACGTCTTCGGCGAGGTGCTTGTCGCCACCCGCATCGCGGTTTAGTGTGGCTTCCACGTCCTTCGCGCCCAAGCGCGAGCGACCTGCGAGCCCAGCACACGACGACGCCGGAGGAGGTGCCCCGATGATGCAGCACGTAGCCACGTCGACGCTCGGCGGCAGCGCCGCCTGCCGTCCCGTCGTGCTCGCTCGCCTCGGAGTTCGTTAGCCACTCCGAATTCTCCTGAGCCAGAGCCGGCGGACTCCCGCCGGCTCTTTTCGTCGTCGCGACCGAAAGCCGGGCCCTGCCCGGTGACGGCACGGCGCCTCGAGCGGCTGCGCCGGCGGCTCGTCGTCTCGTCCGAGGCGACGGTTCGTTCCTTCCACGAGGTGAACCCCATGTTCCATCCCGACCTGATCCACCACGAAGCCAGCCTGCGCGTGCGCGAGGACCTCGACGCCGCCGCCACCCGCAGACGGCATCCTCGACGACCTCGGCCCCCATCTCGGGTGCGCGCCGCCGTGGCGTCACAGCTGGTGCGCCTGGCTGCGCGCGTGGCCGACGAACCCGTCACCACGGTGGCGCGTCGCGCCGCCTGATCACGTCCCGGCACCGTCGTCGCGCAAACACCGCGCCATCACGAAGGCCGGCCCGCTTCCCCGGGGCCGGCCTTCGTGCGGTGGTTCAGTCGACGCTGACGCCGCCCGCGCCGACCGACGCGACGCGTTCGAGTTCGGACTTCGGGGCGATGCGCCACAGCTTGCCGGCCACCTCGTCCCAGTCGTCCAGGACGCGGTGCGCCCGGCTCGAACCGGTCAGGGTCGCGTGCCGCTCGACGAGTTCGCGCACCTGCACGAGCTGCCCGCCGTTCGGGCGGTGCGCCTCGACCAGTTGCCGGTTGACGTGCGCCAGCAGGTCCCCGGTGGTGTCGACCACGTAGCACTCGCCCCCGCTCATGCCGGCTCCGACGTTCTGACCCGTCGGACCGAGGATCACGATCGTGCCGCCGGTCATGTACTCGCAGGCGTGGTCACCGGTGCCCTCGACGACCGCCGTCGCACCCGAGTTGCGGACCGCGAAGCGCTCGCCGGCGCGACCCGCGACGAACAACTCCCCCGCCGTGGCGCCGTACAGGACGGTGTTGCCGACCAGGACCGGATCGCCGGCGTCGTCCTGCGGGGGGCGGATCACGATGCGTCCACCGCCGAGGCCCTTGCCCACGTAGTCGTTCGCCTCGCCATCGAGGACGAGTTCGAGGCCGCGGCTGGCGAACGCGCCGAACGACTGCCCGGCCGCACCGGTGAACCGCAACCGCGCCAGCCCGTTGGGGGCGCCCTCCCCGAACTCCAGCCCGACCGCGCCGCCGATGCGCGCGCCGACGGTCCGGTCGGCGTTGGCGATCCGGTAGGTGTATTCGACGATGCCGCCGAGGAAGACGGTTTCGAGCGAGTCCTCGAAGACGCGGTCGCCGAGCTGGCTCCGCGGCTCCTGGATGGGCTCGCGTTCCACGAAACGGCGCTCACCACGGCCGGCGTCCTGCAGCAGTGCGGACACGTCGAGTGTGGCCGCCCGCCCCTCGAGGTCCTGCCGCGCCTCGAGCAGGTCGACCCGTCCGATCGCCTCGTCCAACGAGCGCAGTCCCATGCCGGCCAGGAGGTGGCGGACCTCCTCGGCGACCATCAGCAGGTAGCCGGCCACCATCTCGGGCGTACCCGCGAACTTGTCGCGCAACTCACGGCGCTGGGTCGCGATGCCGACCGGGCAGGTGTCGCGGTGACAGGCCCGGGCCATGATGCACCCCTCGGCGAACAGCGCGGCGGTGCCGAAGGCGTACTCGTCGGCGCCGAGCAGGGCGGCCAGGAGCACGTCGTGGCCGGTCTTGAAGCCGCCGTCGACACGCAGCTTGACGCGGCCCCGCAGCCCGTTGACACGAAGCGCCTGCTGAACCTCGGTCAGGCCGAGCTCCCACGGCATGCCGGCGTGCTGGATGGACGAGAGCGGCGACGCGCCCGTGCCCCCGTCGTTGCCCGAGATGTGGATCGAGTCGGCCAGGGCCTTCGCGACGCCCGCGGCGACGGTGCCGATGCCGGCGGCCGCCACGAGCTTGACGTCGACCTGCGCCAACGGGTTGACCTGTTTGAGGTCGAAGATCAGCTGGGCGAGATCCTCGATGGAGTAGATGTCGTGGTGCGGCGGCGGACTGATCAGCGTGACCCCGGGGGTCGTGTGGCGGAGCCGCGCGATCTCGTCGGTCACCTTGTGCCCGGGGATCTGCCCGCCTTCGCCAGGCTTGGAGCCCTGCGCCATCTTGATCTGCAGCAGCTCGGCGTTGGCGAGGTAGGCGGGCGTCACACCGAACCGTCCCGAGGCCACCTGCTTGATGCGGCAGTCGAGGTCACGGGCACTTCCGCGGGTGCGGAAGCGGGCCGGATCCTCACCACCCTCGCCGGAGTTGGCCTTACCGCCGATCATGTTCAGGGCCGCCGCCAGCGTCTCGTGCGCTTCGGCGGACAGGGCCCCGTGGGACATCGCCCCGGTCGAGAACCGTCGCGCGATGCTCCGCGCGGACTCCACCTCGTCGACCGCGATGGACGGGCCGGACCCGAGGGGACGCAGGAAGTCACGCGGATAGGCGACGGGGCGGTCGCGGACCGTCTCGGAGAAGCGCTGGTACAGGTCCCACCGCCCCTGTTCAGCCGCACTGCGCAGCAACGCGGCCGTCTGCCCGTCGACCAGGTCGCGGCTACCGTCCAGCGCCTCGGCCCCGGCACCAGCGCCCGCGAGCGTGAAGGGGTCGGTGCGTGGCTTGCGGCCGAGACCGAGCACGTCGTGCAGGGCGTCGATGACCGGCTTGTTCATGTCGTGGTACTCGCCGCCCTTGCGCCACTTGATGATGCCGGGACTGCTGAGGTCGGGCAGGTCGTCGACCGGGGCGCCGTACGCCTCGGCGTGCTGCGCGAGCACGTCCTCGGCGAGGTCGTCGAGGGTCAGGCCGCCCAACTTGGAGACCGTGCCGGTGAAACAGCGCTCGATCACCTCCGGACCGAGCCCGAGCGCCTCGAAGGTCTGGGCACTGCGGTAGCTGTCGAGCACCGAGATGCCCATCTTCGACATGATCTTGAGGACGCCGTCCTCGACGGCGTTGCGGTACCGCTCCTGCGCCACGTTCGCCGTCGGGTTGTCCCCGCCGATGCGCCCCTCGTCGGCCAGGTCGGCGATCGTCTGCAGCACCAGGCGGGGCACGATCGCGTCGGCGCCGTAGCCGAGCAGCGTGGCCGCGTCATGGGTCTCGCGGGCCTCGTCGGTCTCCGCGACGATCGAGGTCCGGGTGCGCAGCCCGACGTCGAGCAGGTGCTGGTGCACGGCGCCGACGGCGAGCAGGATCGGGATGCGGCAGCGGTCGTCGTCGGTGCCACCGTCGGAGACGACCACGATGCCCGCGCCGGCCCGCACGTGCGCCTCCGCCTCTTCGCCGAGACGGTCGAGCGCGGGGCGCAGGCCCCCAGTGCCTTGCGCGACGGGGAAGGTGGCGTCGACCGCCTGCACGCCGAACGGGATGTCGGGGTCGAGCACGATCCGTTGCAGTCCCTCGGGAAACAGGAAGAACGAGCCGAGTTCGAGCAACCGGGCCGCCTCGGGACGCTCGGTGAGGATCGGCTGTCGCGGTCCCAGGTAGGTGCGCAGGCTCATGACCTGCGACTCGCGGTAATGGTCGATGGGCGGGTTGGTGACCTGGGCGAACCGCTGCTTGAGGTAGTGGGAGACGGGCCGGCGCACGTGCGAGAGCGGCTCGATGGGGGTGTCGTCACCCATCGACGAGATGGTCTCCTTGCCCTGCGTCGCCATGGGCCGCAGGATGGAGATCACCTCCTCCTTGGTGAACCCGTACGCGAGCTGGCGTCGCCGCAGGTCGGCCGGTGCCGTCTCGACCGGCAGGCCCGCACGCACCTGACGGACGTGCTCGTGCAGCCAGACGCCGTAGGGCGCCCGACGCCCGAGCTGGAGCTTGACCTCGCGGTCCTCCTGCAGCCCGCCCTCGTCGGGGTCGACGCACAGCATCTGTCCGGGTCCGAGACGCTCGCGCCTGATCGCCCCCGCATCGCCGGTGGGTACGGCGCCGACCTCGGACGAGGCGACCACGACGCCGTCCTCGCACACGTGGTAGCGCAGGGGACGCAGGCCGTTGCGGTCGAGCGTCGCACCCACGCGCCGCCCGTCGGTGAAGATCAGCCCGGCCGGCCCGTCCCACGGCTCGACCAGGGTGGCGTGATACCGGTAGAAGTCGCGGATCTCGGGGTCGAGGTCACGGGCACCCTCCCAGACCTGCGGGACGAGCATGGCCTGCGCGTGCCGGACGTCGCGGCCGCCGTGGACCAGCAGCTCCAGCGCCTGGTCGAGCTTGGCCGAGTCGGACTGCTCGTCGTCCACGACCGGCACCAGCAGCTGAGGGTCGACCCAGTCGCTGCCGTCCACGGACAACGATCCCGCGACGAGCTGACCTTCCCGGGCACGCATCAGGTTGCCGTTGCCGGCGATCGTGTTGATCTCGCCGTTGTGACACAGCATCCGGAACGGCTGCGCCCGCTCCCAGCTCGGGGTGGTGTTGGTTGAGAACCGCGAGTGGAACACCGCCAGCGCCGAGGTGTAGCGCTCGTCACCGAGGTCGGGATAGAAGACGTCGAGTTGGTCGGCGTTTGCCATCGCCTTGTAGACGACCGTCACGAACGAGCACGAGGCGGCGTAGAAGCGTGCTCCGGCTGCTTCGCACGTCTTGCGGGCGCGTCGACGCAACCGATAGGCCAGGCGTTCGAGCTCCCGGTCGTCGCGGGCGCCACCCGGATCGGGACGCACGAACAGCGCCTGTTCCAGTGCCGGCTGGACGGCGGCCGCCAGCTCGCCGATGACCTCGGGGCGGTTGGGGACCGGCCGCCAGCCGACGAACCGCACGCCCTCGGTCGCGCAGGCCGCCTCGAACGCCGCTCGGGCCGTGGACCGGTCCGCCCGTGCCGCTTCGTCGTCCCCCGGACGCAGGAACAGAAATGCCAGTCCCAAGTCGTCGGCGGCGACGTCGTCGCTGCCCAGTTCGGCGGCCCACGTCGCGGCCAGCTGACGCGGAATCTGGGTCAGCACACCGGCACCGTCACCGGATCGACCGTCCGCGGCGACGGCACCACGATGCTCGACGCCCGTGAGTCCCTGCAACGCCATCGCGACGATGGAGCGGCGTGGCTGGCCGTCCACGTGCGCAACGAACCCGATGCCGCAGGCATCTCGCTCGGCGGTCGGGTCGAAGGCGACGGCCCTGGCGGCGCGCCGCCGGGCGACGTCGGCATCGACGGCGTTCGACAGCGCGGGGCGCGACGAGGTCTCGGACACGTGGCGGTACTCCTGCTCGACCGGCGCCGAAGGCACCGTTGGGACGTCGGGCCGACGCCGAGCAGGGCCACCGAGGTGGTCCGGGAAGTGGCGGACGCAACAGAAAACGGCGCCCCGCTGGAGGTCGGGAGCGCCGTTGCTCGGTCCGAAGCGTATCGGCGGCCCGGCCCCGCTGTCCATCAGGCGGGTCCTGAAACGGCGATCGCGCGCTGGCTGTCTAGCCTGCGCAGCAACGCGAGCACGACGAAGGGCACCGGCTGTGAGTGTGCGCACGCAACGTCGCGACGACGGCGTCGCGATCCTGACCCTGGACGAACCCGACCGTCGCAACGCCATGACCCAGGACATGGGCGACGCGCTGCGCGACGCCGCGGCAGCATTGCACGACGACGACGGACTCCGGGTGGTGGTATTGACCGGGGCCCCGCCCGCCTTCTCCGCCGGCGGCGACCTGGCGATGCTTGAGGACCTCGCCCGGCGGACCCGGGACGAGGGCCTGGACGCGACCGGGTTCATGCGTGACTTCTACGCCCGCTTCCTCAGCCTGCGCGACCTCCCGGTGCCCGTGATCGCGGCGATCAACGGGCACGCGATCGGTGCGGGCCTGTGCGTCGCCCTGGCCTGCGACCTGCGCATCGTCGCCGAGGACGCGAAGGTCGGGCTCAACTTCGCCCGGCTGGGACTGCACCCGGGCATGGGCGGATCGTGGCTGCTCGCGCGCGCGATCGGTCATCAGCGTGCCGCCGACTGGCTCTACACCGGCCGGCTGGTGACCGGACGCGAGGCGGCGGACGCCGGTCTGGCCATCGACGCGGTTGCGGCGGACGAGGTGCTGCCCCGCGCCATCGCGCTGGCCGAGGAGATCGCGGCCGCCGCGCCGGTCACCGTGCGCCAACTGAAGGAGACGCTGGCGACGACGGCCGACGCCGACCTCGACACCGCGCTGGCGCGCGAGGCGGCCTGCCAGGCCGTCAGCTACGGCACCGACGACCTGCTCGAGGGTCTCGCCGCCGGCCGCGACCGACGCACGCCCGTGTTCACCGGCCGGTGAGATCGTCAGCGGAGGGAGAGATCGGGTGGTGATCCGACTAGTCACCACGGCGCGTCCGCGCATGTAGGTCACCCGACCATGTGACGCCAGATCGAGGATGTGATCCCACATCGGGGCCAACCTCGGTCTGGCGTCACAACCGCGATCTCACGTCACATCGCCAGCCGTCATCCGTGCGGAGAAACCCCTGCGCGTCAGCGGCTCGACTATGCCCGGATCGCTACGCCGGCGACTGGTGGACACCTCGCGCGTCAGTCCTTGGCGCCCCGCCAGGCGGTGCGATACCCGACCTTGCCGCCGCTGCGCAGGATGGAGCCCTCGTAGAGGCGCGCCGCCAACAGGGTGAGCACGACCGCCGTGAGCACCACGATCGCGCTGGACAGCGCGGCCTGCCACAGCGGCAGGTCCACCAGCGCCAACCGGACGGGGACCACGAACGGGGCGGAGAACGGCACGAAGGTCGCCACCACGGCCAGCCGGCTCTCTGGCGCGTGCAACGTCGGGAACGCGAGCATGAAGGCGACGATGAGGATGGCCCACAGCGGCATGACGACGGCCTGCAGGTCCTCGAGGCGCGACGCCATGGCCGCGAGTCCGCCGGTCACGCCGGCGTAGAGCGCGAAGCCGAGGACGAAGAACACGATCACCGACGCGATGGCGGCGCCGATGCCGGGCGGGAGCAACTCCGGTTCGCGCACCAGCAGGAAGAGCAGTCCCGGAGCGATGATGACGAGCACCTGCACCGTCCCCACGATGCCGAGCCCGATCAGCTTGCCACCGAGGAGTTGGCGGGCGGGTACGGCCGGCAGCATCAGCTCGACGACGCGGGAGCCCTTCTCCTCGATGACCCCGGTGGCCACGATCTGCGCGAAGAAGATCAACGCCAGGTAGAGGAAGAACGAACCGGCGTAGGCGACGGCGAAGCGCGACTCGGCGGTCTCCGCGTCGACACCGGCACCCGTCTCGACCGTCTCGACGGGGACGGGCGGGGCAGTCAGCGCCGTCCGGACCTCCTCGGCGGCGACGCCGGCGGCGTCCAACTCGGCGGCAACGCCCAGGCCCTCGGCCAGCCCGAACGGAATCGGGGACGCAAACGGCCCGGAGGGGGGTGGCGCGAGCAGCCGCCTGCCGCCGTCGACCACGGCGAAGTCGGCACCCTCCGCCACGGCGGCGCGGGCCGCCGCCTCGTCGGCGACCTCGACGAAGCGGGGCTCGGCGCCGGCACTGGCCGCGATCGCGGCACGCGCGGCGTCCGAGAGCTCGCCGGCGACCACGATCTCGACGGGTTCGGTCGTGGCCGTCTCGTCGTCGTCCCCGGCGAAGATCTGGTCGCCCATGGCGAACACGACCGCGCCGGCCAGGGTCACCACCGCCAGCAGCAGCGTCGTACCGACGAACGCCTTGGATCGCAGGCGCTGGCGGATCTCGCGTCCGGCCACCAGCAGCATCTGTCGGGTCCGCATCAGACCGGCTCCCCGACCGCGCCCCGGAACAACTCGGACAGACGCGGCTGCTCGAGGCTCATCGCGGTCACCGTGCCGCTGCGACGGGCGTGCTGCAGTACCCCGACGGGATCGACGTCGGGGCCGAGCACCAGGGTGACCTCGCCGTCGTCGTGCCCCACGATCTCGGCCTGCGCAGGGATCGATGCGAGCCAGTCGTCGCCACCGTCGACGACCACCCGCAGGCGGGTCGGCCCCCGACGCTTGAGCTCCCGGACCTCGCCGTGGAGCACGGTGCGCCCACGATTGACGATCGCGACGGTCGTGCACAGGCCCTCGACGAGGTCGAGCTGGTGCGACGAGAACACCACGGCCGCGCCGTGTGCCGCCTGTTCGCGGAGCAGCTGCGACATCGTGTCGACGGCCAACGGGTCGAGCCCGCTGAATGGCTCGTCCAGAACCAGCAGATCCGGCTCATGGACCAGCGCGGCCGCGAACTGCACCCGCTGCTGATTGCCGAGACTCAGGGTCTCGGTGGCGTCACCCGCGCGATCGCCGAGACCGAGGCGAACGAGCAGCTCGTCCACACGGATCGCGGCTTCGGCCTTCGACCGACCGTGCAGCCGGGCGAAGTACACCAACTGCTCCCCGATGGGCATCTTGGCGTACAGGCCCCGTTCCTCGGGGAGATAGCCGGTGGCCGCCCGCATCTGGTCGGTGATGGGGGCGCCCTGCCAGCGAACCTCGCCGCCGTCGAGCCTGGTGACCCCGAGGACGGCACGCATCGCGGTCGTCTTGCCGGCCCCGTTCGGGCCGAGGAAGCCGCACAGCTGCCCCGGCTGCACCGCGAAGGACAGGCCGTCGAGGGCGACGACGGGGCCGAACGCACGCCGAAGTCCGTCGAGTTCGAGCACGGGTCCCCGCCCCTGGTGTCCGCCGGATGTTGGGCGCGCCGGACCCTACACCGGTGTCCGCGGCTGCCGCGCCTCAGGCACGCAAGGCGTCGGTGAGCAGCGTCCTGGCGATCACCCGGAGTGCCAGCACCTCGTCGGCGCCCTCGAAGATCGACAGGACGCGTGCGTCGACGAACAGCCGCGAGACGGTGTACTCCTCGGCATAGCCGTAGCCGCCGTGGATCTGTTGTGCCTCGCGCGTGACCCATTCTGCCATCCGGCACGACAGCTGCTTGAGCTGGCTCGCGCCCAGCGCGGCGTCGGCGTCACCGCGGGCGAGTCGCCGGGCCACGTCGGTCGCGAACACCCGGCACGCGGCGATGACCGCGGCCATGCGCGCGATCTTCGTGCGGTTGAGGCCGTAGTCCGCCAGCGGCGTGTCGAAGACGTGGCGCTCCTTCGCGTACCCGGTGGCGAATTCGAGCGCCGACTGCATCACCCCGAGTGCCCGGGCCGCGGTCTGCAGCCGGGCATTGGCGAACGCCTGCATCTGCAGGTAGAAGCCGCGCCCCAGACCGTCGTCCTCGCCGATCAGGTTGCGGTGCGGGACCCGCCAGCGGTCGAAGCTGATCTCGAACGAGTGCATCCCGCGGTACCCGATCGTGGGGATCGCGCGCGCGTCCATGGAGCCGCCGTCTTCCTGCTCGGCCCGCCACTCGTGTCCCTCGAACGAGGGCTTCTCCACCACGAACAGGCTCAGGCCCCGGTGCCCGAGCGAACGGTCCGGATCGGTCCGCGCCAGCACCAGCAGGTACTCGGCCCGTCCTCCGAAGGTGCACCAGGTCTTGACGCCGCTGATGATCCAGTCGTCGCCGTCGCGCGTGGCGGTGACCTTGACACCGGCGACGTCGGAGCCGTGGTCCGGCTCGGTCACGGCGACCCCGCACATCTTCTCGCCCGAGGCGATGGCCGGCAGCCACGTCTGCTTCTGCTGATCGGTGCCGCCCTTGAGGATGGCGGTGCCGATGATCTCGGGCCGGGTGATCAGCGACCCCGCGACCCCCAACGAACCCCGTGAGAGCTCCTCGGTGACCAGCACCATGTTGAGCAACTCGTCCTCGCCGCCCGCGGAGAACCCGCCGTACTCCTCGGGGATCGACAGGGCGAAGCAGCCGAGTTCCGCCAGGCCCGCGATGACGGATTCGGGGATGTCCCGATCGTGGCGGTGCACCTCCTCCGCGACAGGAACGACCTTGTCCTCGGCGAAGCGCCGGAAGGTCTGGCGCACCATCTCCAGTTCCTCGCCGAGGTGGCGCGGGCCGGCCTCGCCGTTGACCAGGACCGTCTCGGCGATGCTCGACGCCAACTGCGGGTCGCGGCCGGCGGCAAGGGCATCCGCCACCCCGGTCAACGGGTCGGCGTCGAGTCCCCACAGGGCAGTGCGTCCGGCGACGCGCGACTGCAGGTCCACCGCAACGTCTGCGGCATAGGCCAGCGCCAGCGCCGCCTCGTGGTCACCGCGCTCGCCGTAACCGAGCAGATGCCGTGCCGCGGCAACGGCGGACGCCAGCGAGGCCAGGTCATAGGCGACCGTCTGGTGCTCGTCGAGACGGGTGGTGCTGATGCGGCCGTCCTCCGCCGTCGTTCGGGCGAGCGCACCAACGGCGGCGTCGATGGCCGCCTGCATGGCCTCCACGAGTGAACGGGCGTGCTGCAGATCGGACACGGACGGCTCCTCGGGGATGACGGCCACGACGAGCGGAGCCTGCCACCGCGGCGACCTCCACTCCAACCCCGGCGAGGTGCCGAACGGTCGCGCGCCCCGGATCAGCCCTCGGTGGCCAGCAGAGCGGCCCCGATGGCGCCGCCCTCGTCACCGAGCTCGGCGGAAACGACCCGTACCCGCGGCGGCTGCAGGAACAGGTGCGGCCGCATCGCGGCGTCGACCCGCATGCGGAACCATTCCCCGAAGCGGTCCGCCAGGCCACCGCCGAGTACCACGACGTCCACGTCGAGCAGGTTGACGGCGCTGGCGATCCCGGCTCCCAGCGCGTCGATGGCCTCGTCGAGGAGGTCGGCGACGAGCGGATCCCCGCGGTCGTACGCCTCCTGGAAGATGCCCGACGTCGCCCGGGGCTTGCCCTTCTCGCGCATCACGTCGAACAGGATCGTCTGGCCGCCGCTCGCCAGTGTCCGCTCGGCGGCCAACTCCATCGCGCGGCGCCCGGCGTAGGCCTCGACGCAGCCGCGACGCCCGCACGGACAGACCGCACCACCCTGGCGGACGACGATGTGGCCGAACTCGCCGGCACCGCCGGCGCCACCCTCGAACGGCTTGCCGCCCAGGATGATCCCGCCACCGACACCGGTCCCCACGTGCACGCCGAGCAGATCGTCGGTGCCGCGTCCGGCTCCGAGCCGGTGCTCGGCGACGGCGGCGGCGGTGACGTCGTTGGCGACCCGGACGTCGCGGCCGACCTTCTGCTTGAGCAGGTCGGCCAACGAGAACCGTTCGAGGAACCCGGGCACGTTCGAGGCACCACCGACGGTGCCGGCCATGACGATGCCGGGCGAGCCGACGCCCACCCCGGTCACGTCGTCCATCCGACGCCCGGCGTCGTCGAGCGCGTCGCGGACCGCGGCGTCGATGACGTCGATGACCTCGGAGCGTTCTCCGGACGGCGGCGTCCGCAACTTGGCACGTCCGACCGCCGCATCGCCCTCGAGCACGACCGCATAGATGTTCGCGCCACCGAGATCGATCCCGATCGTGACCACTCGTCCTCCATTGCACCAGGGGCGGGCCAGCCTAGCGTTCGCCCGCGATGCGCCCACGGGCCCCGGCGGGCTCGGCGGGGCCCTGGCGGCGGCGTCCGGCGAGTCCCAGGCCGGCGGTCACGAGGGCTGCGCCGGCGACCGCGGCCGGGGTCAGCCGCTCCCCCACCGCGACCACGGCCAGCACCGTCGCGGTCAGGGGTTCGGCGAGGGTCAGCGTCGTCGCCGTCGGTGCGTCGACGGTGCGCAGACCGGCGGCGAACAAGGTGTAGGCCGCGGCGATCGTGGCGAGGGCCAGCCAGGTCAGCATGAGCATTCCCGGACCCGACCAGGCCCAACCGAGGTCGCGGGCCAGCAACGCCGGAGCCAACAGGATGCCGCTGATGGCGAAGGTCATGGCCATGGCACACGTGCCGTCGGCCCCGCGGTCGATCAGGCGCTTCGACACCACCGTGTACAGCGCGTACGCCGCGCCCGCGGCCAGGGCGGCGGCGATTCCGACGCCGTCGACGTCCACCTCCGCGCGGCCGCCGTCGACGCCACCGAGGACCAGCAGCGCCGTACCGGTCACCGTGATCGCCGTGGCGGCCACCCAGCGACGCCCTGGCCCGCGACCGGCGACCGCCTCGAGCACCCCGGCCCAGATCGGCGCGCTGCCGATCGCCAGCAGCGTGCCGACGGCGACACCGGTGAGCCGGATGCCGGTGAAGTAGGCCCATTGGAAGCCGGAGATCGCGGCTGCGGCCGCGAGCAGCAGCCCCGGGGCGACCCGGACGACCTGCGCGAGGGCACCACGACCGCGCCAGGCCAGCACGACCACGACCAGGACGGCGCCCCCGGCCAGGCTGCGGAGTCCCGCGACGGCGGGCGGCCAGGCATCGGCCGGGCCCAGTTCCTGCGCTGTTCCCGCCGTGCCCCACAGGGTGGCGGCGGCGAGTACCAGCAGCCGGCCCGGCGCCGCGGACCGGGTCACCCGGCCAGGTCCTGCGCCAGCCGGCGGACGTCGTCCGCGGACGGCACGAATGGCGTGTAGAGGCTGATGCGGTCCACGAGCGTGCCGTAGCGCGCGCGGATCACCGTCCCGAGCTGCCCGGGCGGCGCCGCCACCGCGAAGGTGTCGAGCACGTCGTCGTCGATCAGCGCCGGCATCGCCTCCCACTCGCCCCGGATCGAGCGGGCGTGCAACCGTTCGTGGAGGCCGGCCCAGCCGTGGAGGTCGAGCACGGGGCGGTAGGCCGGCGTCGAGCCGTAGAAGGCGATCTGCTGTCGGACGAACGCCTCCGCGCGGCGGGCCTGGTGGGCGTCGTGGCCGGTGACGGCGAAGACCGGCAGACACACCTCGAGGTCGCTGCGGGTCCGACCGGCTCCGATCGCCCCCTCCTCGAGCGCGGGCAGCGTCACCTCACGCAGGTAGCGGTCCGTCGTGAAGCCGTGGCACAACAGCCCGTCGGCGACCTCCCCGGCAACCGTGGTCATCTTCTGCCCCACCGCCGCCAACCACACGGGCGGTGCACCGTGGCCGTGCGGCGGCGGGGTGAAGAACGGGGTCATCAACGTGTGGCGGTAGAACTCGCCGCGGTGGGCCAGCCGCTCCCCGGTCTCCCAGGCGTCCCAGATGGCCCGGAGCGCGAGGACGTAGTCGCGCATCCGCGCTGCCGGTGCCGACCAGGTGGCACTGAACCGCTTCTCGACGTGTGCCTTCACCTGCGAGCCCAGCCCGAGCACGAACCGTCCGCCGGTCAGCGCCTGCAGGTCGTGCGCCGCCTGGGCCACGTGCATGGGCGAGCGCGGAAAGGCGACGGCGATCGCCGTGCCGACCTGGATCCGCTGCGTCGCGGCGCCGGCCGCCCCGCAGGCGAGCAGCGGCTCGTGCGCGGTCTCGCCGGTGAACCAGCCGTCGTAGCCTGCGGTCTCCGCCGCGGTGGCGGCGGCGCCCGCGTCGACGAGCGGCGTACCGAGCACCATCGCGTCGAACTTCACGCGCCGCCCATCCGGTCGGCCGGCAACGACTGCACGCGCAGCTGGCCCCGCGCCACCGGCTTGCCGTCCTCGCGGGTGACGACCACCTGCCACAACTGCTGGCTGCGTCCGACGTGGATCGGCACCCCCTCGATCTCGACCCGACCGGAGCGGTGGGGTCGAAGGAAGTCGGTACTGTTGGTGACCCCGACCGCGACCTCGCCGCGACCGGCCGCGTGCAACGCCGCACCGATCGACCCGATCGTCTCCACCAGCGTGCACCAGACGCCGCCGTGGACGATCCCGTAGGGCTGGTGGTGCCGCTCGTCGACGTCGAGGTGGGCGGTGACGCGATCCAGCGCGAGGGTGTCCCAGCGCAGGCCGACCACCCGGCTGGCGAACTGGTCCTCGCCGAGCAACTCGAGTTCGGAGGCCGGGATGGTCTCGCCGGCCTGGAGGCGTGGGACGAGGGACGTGAGCGCCGCGTGGGACATGGAACGGCTCCGAGGTGGCGGTTCGGCGGGAGCGGGCACGCTAGCGGCGGGTTTCGACGTCCATCCGTCGGTGTGGTCAGATGGGCGCGACGGTGGCCGCCGTCCCCTCGGCCGCCGAGCCCCCGCCAGGAGTTGCACGATGGCCGACCACAAGCCGCACAGCCGCGACGTCACCGACGGCTACGAACGCGCCCCCGCCCGGGCGATGCTGCGGGCCGTCGGGATGACCGACGAGGACTGGGGCAAGTCCCAGGTCGGGGTCGTCTCGTCGTGGAACGAGGTCACGCCCTGCAACCTGCCGCTGGACCGCCTGGCCAAGCAGGCGAAGCTGGGGGTCCGTGACGCCGGCGGGTTCCCGATCGAGTTCGTGACGATCGCGGTCTCCGACGGGATCTCGATGGGGCACGAGGGCATGCGTGCGTCGCTGGTGTCGCGCGAGGTCATTGCCGACTCGGTCGAGACCGTGATGCACGCCGAACGCCTCGACGGCATGGTCACCTTCGCCGGCTGCGACAAGTCGCTGCCAGGCATGGTCATGGCGGCGGCACGCCTGGACGTCGCCAGCGTCTTTGTCTACGGCGGCTCGATCCTGCCGGGTCACCACGACGGGCGCGACATCACGATCCAGAACGTCTTCGAGGCCGTGGGTGCCCGCGGCCGCGGCCAGATCGACGACCGCGAACTGGACGCCATCGAACGCGCGGCATGCCCGTCGGAGGGTTCGTGCGGCGGCATGTTCACCGCCAACACGATGGCCAGCGCGATCGAGGCCATGGGCCTGGCACTGCCCGGCAGCTCCTCCGCCGATGCCACCGACCCCCGCCGCGACGAATTCGCGCGCCGGTCGGGAGAAGCGGTGGTCCGCCTGCTCGAGCAGGGCATCACCGCACGGCGGATCATCACTCGCGAGGCGCTCGAGAACGCGATCGCCGTCGTGATGGCGGTCGGCGGTTCGACCAACGCCGTGCTGCACCTGATGGCGATCGCCCGGGAAGCCGAGGTCGACCTCGCGCTCGACGACTTCAACCGGATCGCCAAGCGGGTGCCGCACATCGCCGATCTCACGCCCGGCGGCCGCTACGTGATGAACGACGTCGACCGCATCGGCGGCATCCCGGTGGTGCTCAAGGAACTGCTCGACGCCGGTCTGCTGCACGGGGACGCGCTGACGGTGACCGGCCGCTCGATCGGCGAGGAACTCGAGGCGATGGACATCCCTGCGCCCGACGGCGAGGTCGTCCACCCTCTCGACAAGCCGATCCACGGTGAGGGCGGACTGGTGATCCTGCGCGGCTCGCTGGCACCCGACGGCGCCGTGGTCAAGATCGCCGGCATCCACCCCGACCAGCACTTCTTCGAGGGGCCGGCACGCGTCTTCGACGGCGAGCAGGGCGCGATGGAAGCGGTGCTCACCGGGCAGATCGACGACGGCGACGTGATCGTGATCCGCTACGAGGGGCCCAAGGGCGGACCCGGCATGCGCGAGATGCTGGCGGTGACCTCGGCGGTCAAGGGCGCCGGTCTCGGCAGCACCGTGGCGCTGCTCACGGACGGCCGGTTCAGCGGGGCGACGCACGGCTTCTCCATCGGACACGTGGCCCCGGAGGCGACCGACGGTGGCCCGATCGCCTTCGTCCGCGAGGGCGACCGCATCCGGATCGACCTCGGCGCGCACGCCATCGACCTGCTGGTCGACGAGGACGAGCTCGCACGCCGCCGCGTCGGCTGGCAGCCGTTGCCGCCGCGCTACACCCGTGGGGTCCTCGCCAAGTACGCGCGCACCGTCCGCTCCGCGGCCGAGGGCGCCACCACGTCGGTCTGAGAGGGCGGCATGCAGTTCGAGGAGCTCCGCTACGTCTGCCAGGAGGCGGCGATCGATGTCGTCGCACGGGGCCGGCCGGTGCCGCCGACCATCGTGCTGCCCGGCCCCGAACGGACGCAGTTGGTCGCCCTGACCGACTTCCCCGACGACGACGAGACGCGCCACGCGCTCATCGCCCAGTTCGCCGCCGACCGGGTCACCCCCGAGGCGATTCCCGCATGGGGGTTCCTCGCCGAAGCCGAGGTCGGTGGCCTCGACGCCCTGGTGGTCGCCTTCGGCGCACGCCGCCACGCGCCACACATCACCGCATCGCGGTTCGGCGTGGAGGGAGGGCTCGAGGAGTTCGCGCCCTCCGAGGAGCTCGACCCGACCGCCCTGCCGTTCCTGCATCCGCTCCAGCACGCCGTGGATGCGTTGCCGGCGCAGGCACCCGAAGGCAGCCCGCCCGGTGACGTCTTCGGCGGCACACTCCCGATCCACCCCGAGTGACGCCGCATCGTCCCGGCTGCCCCGGCGCCCCGGGCTACAGGATCCCGGCGGCCTCGGCGACCTGGCGGTACCAGTCGGCGAGGCTGTCGACGGTCTCGTGGGCGTTGAGGCCGCTCGGGTTGGGCACGACCCAGAGCTCGGCGCCCGCCAGCGGCTCCGGCTGGCGTCCCATGCGCGCCTTCGGTACCGCGAAGGCGGTCCGGTAGGCCGTCACGCCGGCGATGGCGACGACGCGGGGGCGCCATTCCGCGAGGCGGGTGACCAGTGCCTCGCCGCCGGTCCGCAGTTCCTTCCGCGTCAGCTCCGAAGCGGCTGCCGTGGCCCGCGGCACGACGTTGGTGATGGCGATCCCACGGTCGGTCAGCTGGCGCCGGTCGGCGTCGGTCAGACCCGCGACCCGGTCCAGCACCCGGTCGGTGATACCCGCCCGGTGCAGCGCCGGATAGAAGCGGTTGCCGGGGTGCGCGAAGTGGGTCTGCGTCGCGGCGGTCCACAGTCCCGGATTGATGCCGACGAACACGAGTCGAGGCGGCAGGTCACCGACCAGGTCGGGCACCACGGCGTCGCGGTGTGCCAACAACTGCTCGCGTGTGAAGCCCACGTCGCGCCTTCGTCCCGGCCGGCGCGCAGCCTGTCAGGGCGCCCGAGAGATCGCGAACCGACGTGCTTCAGAAGCGCGGCACCAGGCCGGACCACGCGTCGGGGCCCATCGGGGTCGCCGGGGGCCGGCACCGGATGGCGGCCACCTCGCCGTCGCGGTGCTCGACGTGCTGCAGCGCGGGGCAGGCCATGCACAGCGCCACGTTGACGTCCTGGCCGACCCGCGTGCAGCCGACGCGGCCGCCGTCGACGAGGTGGAGCCCGGCGTCGGAGCGGGGGCGGAGGCGCCTCATGTCGCGTTCCTCTCGTGCGGCGACCGGTAGCAGCGTCACCCGCCGCCCCCTCCTGCGGGCAGGGCCGGAAGTCACGCCGGCGGTGGCCGAGATGCCCACCGCCGGCGTGCTCCTCCCGTCGCTACCCGTTCGGCAGGTTCAACTCGCCTTCCGCGACGAGCGTGCTGGCCACCCGTGCGAGCACCGAGGCGGTCTGGCCGCGCGTGATCGAGCGTCCGGGGGCGAACCGGCCATCACCCGTCCCGGCGATCCAGCCTGCGGCCGCCGCGCGGTCGATGTTGCCCGCGTGGACGCTGCCGGCCGTGTCGCTGAAGCGTCCGCCGGTCGCGGGCGGGAGGGACGCGCCGGTGAGCGCGTAGGCACCGACCATCATCGTGACGGCCTGCGCGCGGGTGATCGGTGCACCCGCCCGGAACGTGCCGTCGGGGAAGCCGCTGACGACCCCGGCGTTGGCGAGGCGGTGGATGGCGTCGCGGTGCACGCTCGGACCGACGTCGGGGAAGGTCCGGCTCCCCGCTGGCAGCCCGGTTCCCGTGGCGTCGAGCAGACGCACGACGGCGCTGGCGAATTGGCCGCGGGTGATGTTGCCCTGCGGCCCGAATCGTCCGTCGTCGAATCCGCGGAACAACTCGTGCCAGGCCAGGCACAGGATCGCCTCGCCGTGGACGTTGTCACCGATGTCGGTGAAGCCGGCCGCGCGCACCGCATCGGGCGGACAGGCCTCCTGCAGCGCCGGGTCGCCCGCGAGCGAGGGATCGATGCGCAGCAACGTTCCCACCGGCGTCACGGCCCCCGTGCTGACGTAGAGCATGCCGTCGGGGCCGGCCGCGATGCCGTACGGCAGGATGAGCTCGGGGGCGAACAGGTCCGTGCGGGCTCCGTTCGGCCGAATTCGAGCAATCGATCCACGTGGATCGTCCTGCGCACCGAGCAGACCCCCGCGCGCGAGTTGGACGGCGAACAGATCGTCCCCGCGCGTCGCCACTCCCGTCACCGCGGTGAGCCCGGCGGCCCGGACGACCGGAGTGCCGTCGCTGTCGATCTCGAACACGTTGGCATCGCCAGCGGGAAAGGGGAACCCGGTGAGCTGCCCGACGAGCACGTTGCCGTCGGCATCGGTGGTCACCGAGGTCGGCACCGCCTGCATCGGCATGGTCGCGGTCCCGTCGCCGCCGATGAACGGCGGCACGATGGCCGGCCGCTCGGGGAACAGCGTGAGCAGGTCCACCTCGCCGGTGGCCGCATCCACCTCCAGCAGCGTGTTGCCGCCGGCGTCGACGACGTAGATGGCGTCGCCGTCGACGTGCACACCGTTGGGATTGCTGTCGGGCTCCTCCGGCGGCATGTCGTCGGGGTTGTTGTCCTGCTCCCACCGGGCGAGGTCGGCGACCACGACCAGCGAGCCGTCCGGTGCGACCCGCGACAGGGTGCCGAAATGGGCCGCCGGCGGGAAGTCCTCGACCAGTTCGTCGCGCAGGTCCGCGGACTGTCCCCAGCCGAAGGTGAGGTAGATGGTGCCGTCGGCCGCGATGGCGACGTCCGACGCACCGATGACGTCGTCCTCGCCGAGGGCGAGTGATGGCAGCCCGCCCACGTGACCCCGTTGCACGGTCCCGTCGGCCCGCACGCGCGTCACCATCGAGGTGGTGCCCATGCAGATCTCGGTCGGCTCCCCGTCGAAGTCGACGTCCATGCACAACTCGTCGCCGCCCGTCCCCGACTCGGTGACGTAGACGTTGCCGTCGGCATCGGCGGCCACCCCACGCGGCTGCTGCAGCCCGTCGACGAGCACGGTGACCCGGCCGCCGGTCTGGGCCATCGCCGGCGCCGCGGCCAGTGCCGGCAGCACCATGGACACGGCCACCAGCCCCGCTTGCAGTCTGCGTTTCATGCTCCCCGTCCTCCCCGGCGCCCCCGGCGCCACCAGCGCTCCTCGGAGCGGAGCGACCGGCTGACGCTAGACCTGAAGCGCGCCTGGAATGCGCCGTTTGCGCGGCGAATCTCGATCCGCACGACCGCCGCACAGGCTGCGCGGCAGGCGGGTCGGGCGAGCCGGACGGTCAGGTGCGCAGACGCGCCGTGTCGATGAGCACGAACGTCGCCCGTGCGGTGGCGACGACCTCGCCCTCGCCGTCAGGCGTGATGACGCGCGCCTCGGCCGAGGTCGACAGCTTCCGCCCGTCGAGCCCCTCGACGCGGGCGCGGAAACGCAGCGGCTGACCGATCGGGGTCGCGGCCAGGTAGCGCACCGTGAGCTCACCGGTGAACCCCGGCTGCTGGCGCAGGGTCAGCAGGTACCCGAGGACGTCGTCGAAGATCGCCGCGACGATGCCGCCGTGGGAGCGGCCCGGCGCCCCCTCGAAGGCGCCGCCGAGCGAGACCTCGGCCACGGCTTCCTCGCCCTCGCGGTGGACCTCGATCGCGATGCCGAGCGGGTTCCAGGGCCCGGAGACGAAGCACTCGTCGAAGTGCACGACCGTCGCACCCTCGGGCACGTCGATGTCGAACATGCGCCGCTTGAGCTCGAGCAGGTCACGTCGACGGGGTGGCTGCTCCTCGAGGTCGGCCGCCACACGGTCGGCCGTCACCGCCACCCGGTCGAGCAGTTCCTCGTCCGCCTCGTGCGTGATGAGCGCGTGCCCGAGCCGGCGCAGCGCCGCCGCAGCACGGGAGCGGACGTCGAGCTCGGTGTCGGCCACTCGGCTTCCTCGTACGGGGCGGGCCGAGGTTAGTGGTCCGCGTCGCCGTCGCCGTGATCGGGTCCGACCGCCAGTTCCGGCCCCCGCACCTCGACCTCACCGGCACGCCGACCCTCGAGGTCGAGCACGGTCAGCTCCCAGCCGTCGTCGGTCACGACCCGGTCTCCCGCTTCGAGCAGGCGGCCCAGCTGTTCGACGATGGCCCCGGACACCGTCTCGGCGTCGCCGCCGAGGTCGAGCCCGGTGAGCCGCTCCAGCTCGTCACGCCGCATCGTGCCGGGTACCACCCAACGGCGTTCGTCCTCGACGCGGGCGTGCTGCTCGGCGTCGAACTCGTCGGCGATCTCGCCCACCAGTTCCTCGATGACGTCCTCGAGCGTGAGCATCCCGGCGGTGCCGCCGAACTCGTCGACGACGAGCACGGCATGGCTGCGTTCGTCGAGCATGTCACGCAGCAGCTGCTCGAGATCGCGTGACTCGGGCACCGCCGGGATGGGGCGCAACAGATCGGCGACGGTCAACGCGGCCAGTTCGGGGTCCTCGCGGATGAGCACGTCCTTGACGTGCACGAGCCCGACGACGTGGTCGATGTCGTCGTGGTAGACGGGGATGCGGGTGTGCCCGGTCTGCGACGCGAGCGCCAGGACCTCGTGGAGCGAGGCACTGTCGGGCAGCGCGGCGAGGTCGACCCGCGGCGTCATGGCCGCCTCGGCGTCGATGGATGCCAGGCCCAGCGCGGCGTCGAGCACGCTGGCGTCCTGGTGGCTGATGGTGCCCAGCTGCCGGGATTCGGCGAGTGCCAGGGACAGCTCGTCGGGGGTGTGCACGAGCTTGTGCTCGTCGACCGGATCGACCCGCACCAGCCGCACCAGCAGGTTCGCCATGCCGTTGAGGAGCAGGATCAGCGGCCGCAGTGCCGCGACGAACCACCCGAACGGGCGCGCGAGCCGCAGCGCCACCTCCTCGGCGCGGGCGAGCGCGAGATTCTTCGGGGCCATCTCGCCGACGACCATGTGCAGGAACACCACGATCGACAGGGTGATGACCAGCGCCACCGCCGGGACCAGGCCGGTCGGCAGCGCCGTGACACCGAGCCAGCGGACCAGCAGCGCGGCGACGGCGGGTTCGGCCACCGCGCCCAGCCCCAGCGAACACATCGTGATGCCCAGCTGGGCCCCACTGAAGGTGACCGACAGCTCGCGCAGCGCCTTCAAAGCCCGCTCGGCGCGCGGGTCGCCCGCCTCGGCGGCCTCCTCGATACGGGTCCGCCTGGCGGCGAGCAGGGAGATCTCGGCGGCGACGAAGGCACCGTTGGCCAGCAGCAGCACCACGCCGAGCAGGATGGCCAACAGGTTCACCGGCCCGTCGGCGGCGGCGGTCACGTCGACCGCCAACGGTCCGACGGCCAGCATCGCGATCGGGCTCATGCGCCGACCTCCGCATCCGCGGCGCGCCGCCGCAGGGCGAGCTCGGTGATGCGCACGCCCTCGACGCGCGTGACCGTCAGCTCCCAGCCATCGAACGAGGCCCGCTCACCGGGTTCGGGGATGTGCCCCAGACGGTCGAGGACGAAACCGGCGATCGTCTCGTACTCCCCGTCCGGCACCTCGGCACCGAACAGTTCGCCGAGCCGCTCGATCCGCAGGGATCCCTTGACGAGGTGCCGTCCGGCGCCGATGCGGCGCACGTCGTGCCCGGCCCGGTCGAACTCGTCCTCGATGTCGCCGACGAGCTGTTCCAGCACGTCCTCGACCGTGACGATGCCCGCCGTCCCGCCGTACTCGTCGATGACGAGCGCGAACGTCCGCTGCTCACGTCGCAGGTCGGTCAGCAGGCGCCGCAGGAGCTCGCTCTCGGGAACCGCGAGGGCTGGCGCGAGCACCGCGGTCACCGGCGTCGAGGCATGGTCGTCGAGCGGGACGGCGAGCAGATCCTTGACGTGGACGGTGCCGAGCACGTCGTCCTCGTTCCCGGCATGCACCGGGAAGCGGCTGTGTCCGGTCCGGCGGGCCCGCAGGCGCAGGTCCGCCAGCGTGTCGGCCTCGGACAACCACACCACGTCGGGACGCGGCACCATGACCTCGCCGACGCGGATGTCGCCCAGCCCGACCGCCCGACGCAGCAGCTCGGTCTGCTCGGCGCTGAGCGATCCCTCGGCACCCGACGCCGAGATGATGCGGGCCAACTCGTCCAGCGAGTGTCCGCCCTCGAGCTCCGACGGCGTGTCGATGCGGAACACGGCCCGGGCGACCGCTTCGGCGGACCGGTCGAAGACGCGGATGACGGGCCCGAAGACGATGCCGAACGCCCTGGTCACCGGGGCGATGGTCAGCGCCACGCCCATCGGACGCGAAATGGCGAGGTTCTTCGGGAACAGCTCCCCGAGCACCATCTGCGCCATCGTGGACAGCAGGAAGGCCGCGGCGACCGAGATGGGCAGCGCCGCCGTGGCCGGCAGACCGAGCGCGTCGAGCACCGGACGCAGGATGGTCTCGCCGATGGCCCGCTCGGCGACGTAGCCCAGGATCAGCGAGGTCGCGGTGATGCCGAACTGGGCCGACGACAGCGCGAACGACAGGTGCGACAGCTCCTTGACCACCGCCCGCGCACGCCGTTCGCCGCCCTCGGCGAGTTCCTCGACGGCGGGACGACGCAACGACACGAGCGCGAACTCGATCGCCACGAACAACCCGTTGGCGGCGATCAGCGCCACCACGAGCAGGAGTGCGACGGCTCCGTTCACGAAGGGTCCGGGGCCGGGCGCAGGCGGGGGTTGGGATGGCTGGGGTCGTCCACAGCCGAAAGCCTAGCGCCGCCCGGGGTCCCCGCCGCCGGCATCGCTGCCGGCCAGCAGCCGGCGGGCATGCGCACGCATGTCGAAACCGGGGTCGAGCAGCGAGGTGATGCCGAGCCCGGTCAGGCCCGCGAGCAGGGTCTCGGCCAACGCCTGGGCGTCGCCGGGTGCGAGATCGGGGTCGGCGCGCCGGGCCGCGTCGGCGAACCGCTCCACGCGACGCCGGTGACTGCGCAGCGTCCTCGCACCGATCGCGGGGTCGGTGAGCCCACGCCCGACGGCGAGCTGGAGATAGATGCGGGCGATCGGCCCGGCGGCGGTCATGAAGGCGACGAAGGCGTCGACGAGATCGGCGAGGGAGTCGGTGCCCGCGCCCGCCGGGTCGGGGTCGACGGCCTCGATCGCCTCGCGGACCACCTCGAAGATGGCTGCTTCCTTGGACTCGAACAGGTTGTAGAAGCTGCCCGCGCCGACCCCGGCCTCGTCGGTGATGGCTTTCAGCGTCACGGCTTCGACGCCGAACTCCGACACCAGCGTGCGCGTCGCGGCCAGGATCCGCTCGCGGGTCTCGAGGCCCACCCGGTACCGCGCCACGTCCGCTCCGCTCGTTCGTTGCCTTCGGCGTCCAGACTTGCAGATCTGGAATGAACGCTCCAATATGTAGCAGACGTTCCAAAGCCGGGCAGGTGCGCCGGCGGGGCGGACGTCCATGCCGAGAGGGGAAGCGTCCGGTGAGCCACTACAAGAGCAACCTGCGCGACATCGAGTTCAACCTCTACGAGGTCTTCGGTGCCGCGGACTACTTCGGTACGGGCCCGTTCCGGGCCGTGGACGCCGACCAGGCCCGGATGCTGCTGGGCGAACTCGAGCGCTTCACGCGCGAATCGGTGTGGGCGGACTCGTTCGTGCCCGCCGACCGCACCCCCCTCGAGCTCTCGCCCGAGGGCGACATCACGATCCCGCAGGAGCTCGACGAGGCGCTGCGCGCGTTCTACGAGGCCGGCTGGCACCTGCTGCCGTTGCCCGAGCACCTCGGCGGCTTCGGCGCACCACCCAGCATCCGCTGGGCGGCCTCCGAGTTGCTCTCGGGTGGCCACGCCACCGCGATGCTGTGGCCGATCGGCGCCCTCATGGGCGCCATCATCGACCAGGTCGGCACCGAGGGGCAGAAGGCCCGCTTCGGACGCCCGATGATCGAGCGCTGCTGGGGCGGCACGATGGTGCTGACCGAGCCGGACGCCGGCTCCGACGTCGGGGCGGGCACCACGCGTGCCGTCCGGGTCGAGGACAGCGGCGACGACGACCTCGGCGCCGTCTACCACCTCGAGGGGATCAAGCGGTTCATCACGTCCGCTGATGCGCAGACCCACGAGAACACCGTCCACCTCGTGCTCGCCCGGCCCGAGGGCGCCGGCCCCGGCACCAAGGGCCTGTCGCTGTTCATCGTCCCCAAGCTCCACGTCGACGCCGATCTCGGCCTGGGTGCACGCAACGGCGTGCGGGTGTCCAACATCGAGAAGAAGATGGGCATCAAGGGCTCGGCGACCTGCGAGCTCTCGCTGGGCCAGGACGGCACCCCCTGCGTCGGCTACCTCGTCGGTGACGTCCATGACGGCATCCGACAGATGTTCCTGGTCATCGAATACGCGCGCATGATGGTGGGGACCAAGGCGATGGCGACGCTGTCGACGGGTTACCTCAACGCCCTCGAGTACGCCAAGGTCCGTCAACAGGGCGCGGACATGACCCAGATGGCCGACAAGACGGCGCCGAAGGTCGAGATCATCAAGCACCCGGACGTGCGCCGGATGCTGATGGAGCAGAAGGCCCACGCCGAGGGCATGCGCGCACTGGTGATGTTCGCCGGCTACGTGCAGGACCAGGCCGCCTTGTGCGCACCCGGTACCCGCGAAGAGGCGACCGGCGAGGTCGACCACGAGGAGCACGCGCGCTGGATCGCGCGCGAGGACCTGCTGCTCCCGCTGGTCAAGGGCTACTGCTCGGAGAAGGCCTACGAGCTGCTGGCGCTGTCGCTGCAGACCTTCGGTGGGTCGGGATTCACCCAGGACTATCCGATCGAGCAGTACATCCGCGACGCCAAGATCGACACCCTCTACGAAGGCACGACCGCAATCCAGGCGCTCGACCTGCTGTTCCGCAAGATCGTGCGTGACCAGGGCGCCACGCTGACCTGGCTCGCCGACCAGGTCCGCGAACTCGTCAAGGCCGGCCGCGACGACGACCCGTTCGCCGCCGAGCGCGAAGGGCTCGGGCAGGCGCTCGACGACGTGCAGCAGCACCTCGGCGTCCTCATCCAGCACGCGATGGCGTCGATGGATGCCTCCACCCGCAGCGAAATCTACAAGGCGGGGCTCAACTCGACCGAGTTCCTGTACTCGCTCGCCGAGGTCGTCATCGGCTGGCTGTTGCTGCGGCAGGCAGAGGTCGCCCAGGACCGCCTCGATGCCGGCGCCGTCAACGGCGATGCCGACTTCTACACCGGCAAGCTCGCCTCGGCGCGCTGGTTCCTGCGCACGGTGCCCGCCAAGGTCGCGCTGCGCCGGCAGAAGGCCCAGGCCGAGGACGGCTGGCTCATGGACGTCCCCGAGTCGGCCTTCTGAGCATGCGCCTCCAGCGGCACGACCTGCGGCCCGTCCCCTGCTCCCGGGGACGGGCCGCAACCACGTTCCGGGGCGACACCAGCACGTTGGGTAACGTCTGCGCCGACATCGTGACGCGTTCCCGTCGCGTTGCACTCCCAAGGACCTGACGACACGTGGCCTCTCGAACCACGCCGACGGGCACGCAGGGCGGCGCCGCCAAGCGTTCGACCCCGCGCGGCCGCCAGACCGCGACCAAGAAGCCCTGGTACCGACGCTGGTGGATCGGGCTGCTGGTGCTGCCCGCCATCTTCCTCGGGGCGCTGGCGCTGCTGGTGTTCTACCTCGTCTTCTCGAGCGTCCCCCTTCCCGGCGACATCGCCGCGGACGCCTCGGTGGTCTACGACAAGAACGGCGCGGAGATCGGCGGCTTCGCCGGCCCCGACCAGGCCACGCGTGAGGACATCGACCTCGCCGCCATCCCCGACCACGTCGGTCACGCCGTGCTCGGAGTCGAGGACCGCGACTTCTACGAGCACCGCGGCGTCTCGGTGACGGGCGTCGGCCGGGCGCTGTTCACCAACGTGCGTGCCGGTTCGGTCCAGCAGGGTGGCTCCACGATCACCCAGCAGTACATCAAGAACGCCGCGGTCGGCGCGGACCAGACCTACACCCGCAAGGTCCAGGAGGCCGCGCTCGCGCTGAAGCTGGAGCAGGCGTACGAGAAGGACGAGATCCTCGAGTTCTACCTCAACACGATCTACTGGGGTCGTGGGGCCTACGGCATCCAGGCGGCGGCGCGCAGCTACTTCGACGTCCCGGCCAGCGAACTGACCATCAACCAGTCCGCCACCCTGGCCGGCATCATCGCTTCGCCGGAGAACTTCGACCCGCACGAGAATCCCGAACGTGCCGAGGCGCGTCGCCGGGTGTCGCTGGCCGGCATGCTCGAGAAGGGGTGGATCGACCAGGCCACCCACGACGAGTTGCGCGCGGCGGGCCTGCCCGAGGTCATCGAGCGTCGCGGCATCGAACTCGGCCCCAACGCGTACTTCCTCGACGGCGTGCGTCGCGAGTTGTCGACCATCCCCGAGTTCGCGGCCGGCGAGCTGTTCCGCGGCTTCCGCATCCACACCGAACTCGACCCGCGGATGCAACGGCTCGCCCAGGCGACACTGACCCAGGCGGTCGGCGACGGGCCGACGGACACCGGCGCGATCGTGACCGTCGACCCGGCCACCGGTGGTGTCCGGGCCCTCGTCGGGGGACCCGACTTCGGCCAGCAGCCACGCAACGACGCGTACCGCTCGGCGCGGCAGGTCGGCTCCACCTTCAAGGCCTTCACCCTGCAGGCGTTCCTCGAGGCCGGGTTCTCGCCCGAGTCGCGTTTCCCCGCCCCCGCCGAGCTCGACGTGTCCGAGCCGGACGACGACGAACCGGTCTTCATCCGCAACTTCGGCGGCAGCGATCCGGGCGAGCAGACGGTGCTGCAGGCGACGGCGTCGTCGACCAACACCGTCTACTACCAGATGCAGGAGGAAGCCGGCCGGGAACGGACCATCGACGCGGCCCGACGGGCCGGACTGCCCGTCAGCCGTGAGGTCACGCAGGACGGCGAGGTCGTCAGGCGCGACACGATGGCGCCGGTCCGCTCGCTGACGCTCGGTGTCCACTCCTTCACGCCGCTGGAGATGGCCGGCGCGTTCGCGACCTATGCCGCCGAGGGCACCCGCATCGCGCCCCGACTGGTCTCGCGGGTCGAGACCGCGGACGGCCGGGTCGTGTACGAGGCACCCGACAACGGCCAGCCCGACGTCGACATCGAGGTCGCGCGGGCTGTGACCCAGGCCCTGCGCGGCGTCGTCGACTCGGGCTCGGGTCAGGCGGCCCAGCTCGGACGCCCCACCGCGGGCAAGACGGGCACGACCCAGAACAGTCAGGACGCCTGGTTCGTCGGCTACATCCCGCAGCTGGCGACCGCCGTGTGGCTCGGCAACGCCGACAACACGCCCATCGAGGGCGAGGCGACCGGCGGCGGGCTGGCCGCTCCGGTGTGGGGCGAGTACATGTCCCGGGCCATCGAAGGGCTCGAGGTCGTCGACTTCACGGCGCCGGACCTCGACCTCGAGTTGTTGAACGAGGAACTGCCGGAGTGCCCGGAGGGCTACGCCTTCGCCGACCCGCCGGCCGGCGACGCCGACCCGATGCCCGACGTGCTCAGCGACGTGACCAACGCCGACGGCCAACCCTGCGTCGAACAGAACCCCGAGCCCGAACCCGAGCCCGAACCGGAATGCCCACCGGGCTACGCGTTCGCGGACCCGCCGGCGGGCGACGCCGACCCGATGCCCGACGTGCTCAGCGACGTGACCAACGCCGACGGCCAGCCGTGCGTCGAGCAGAACCCCGAGCCCGAACCCGAGCCGGAACCGACCGAGGAACCCGAGCCCGAGCCCACCGAGCCCGAGCCCGAGCCGGAGCCCACCGTGACCCTGCCCGTGCCGGGGCCGACCGAGCCCGAGGAGACCGAGGGCGGTGGCGAGGGCGACGGTGGATCCGGGGACGGCGACGGCGACGAGCAACCGTGAGAGGACCGACCTGCGTGGGCGTCAGGCGCGTCCGCGCAGGTCGGTGACGGTGCCGGTCACGACGTCAGGCTCGTCCAGCAGCTGCCACAACCGGCCGGCAACGACGTCGGGCTCGAGCAGCGTCCCTTCGTCGTGCATGCGGCGGAACCGCTCGACGCCGGGAAAATCGCGGTCCGCGGTGGCCCGGATCTGTTCCTGCATCGCCGTCGCGACCACACCGGGCGCGACCGCGACCACCGTGGTGCCCCCACGTTGGGCCTGTTCCTTGCCGACGGCGCGAACCCAGTGGTCGACGGCCGCCTTCGCCGCGCCGTAGGACGACCAGCCCGCGCGCGCGTTGGTGGCCGCTCCCGACGAGATCAGCACGAGCTCCCGGCGCACTTCCAGGCCGGCGACAGCGCGGAGGAACGCGTCGCCGAGCACCTGCGGCGCGGCGCTGTTGAGCAGCACGTTGCGGGTGTAGGCGGCCGGATCGACCTCGCCGGCGAAGCCGATCGGTTCGAGCGTGCCGGCGTTGTGGACCATCGTGACGCGGTCCCAGTCCCGGTCCGCGACCAGTCGGTGGATCTGAGCATCGAACCGGGCCCAGTCGGCCGGTTCGGCCAGGTCCAGGGCGAGATGTTCGCCGCCGTCCGGCGCTGTCCCCGAACGGCTGACATCGACGCGGTAGGCGGCGTCCGGAGCGGCCGCGAGCAGGGCGGCGCCGAGACCCGCCGAGCCGCCGGTCACCACGACGAGCGTGTGCATGGTCGGTCTCCTGGAGATCGGGATGTTGGCTGCTGCGTGCGTACCGTCCGAGGGTTCGTGACCGGGTTCAGGTCGACGCCCGCCCCGGCGTCGGATGGTGCGCATCGACGAAGGCGAGGACACGGCGGGCGAACCGGGTCCGCGCCTGCTCGGGGAAGCCGTGCGCCAGTCCGGTGAACACCTCGAAGTCGGCGCCCCGGATACCGACGGCCAGTTCGCGGCCGAGATCGGGCGGGCAGACGGGGTCGTGTTCGGCGGCGAGCACGAGGGTCGGGCAGTCGATCCCGGCCAGCCGGTCGCGGGCGTCGTGGCTCGTCGCCGCGGCGGTGAGCGCGACGTGGCGTGCCACCCGGGCGTCCGGGTGTGCCGGCGGGGGTGACAGCCTCAGGAGCAGCCGCCGGCGGGAGCGCTCGACACCGGTGTAGGACGCATCGACGGCGGCGCGTGCGAAGCGGGGCCAGTCCCGCGCGGTGACGGCGTCGCACCAGCGTCCGAGGACGTCGCGCAGACGCCCGTCGGCACGGGCGCAGCTCGCCGACAGCACCATGCCCGCAACCAGGTCGGGACGTTGCGCGGCGAGGTGTTGCGCCACCATCGCGCCCATCGAGTGCGCGAACAGCCAGGCCGGTCCTTCGGTGGTGACGTCGAGGATCGTGGCGACCTGCTCGGCGAGCTCGGCCGTCGTCGGCGGCGCGGCGCCGTCCGGATCGGGATAGGACACCACGAGACCGCGGAACCGGCGCATCGGCAGCGGCGCGTCGCGCATGAGCGCCTGCGTCGCCGGCAGGTCCACGGGGGCGAGACCGTCGCTGAGCCCCGGCACGAGCACCGCCGGCGGCGCCGCCGGAGAACCGTCGACCAGCACGGGCGCACGCCGGCCCCCGCAGTCGACCCAGCGCAGTTCCACGCGTGACCTCGATCGGCCGCCGAACGGGTCGCCGACCCTACTGGTCCGGCGAGAGCGGAGCGGTACCGTCGCCGGACCGTGACGACCTCGCCCACCTCCGCACCCGAACCAGCGGCCGACGCGCCGTCGGGGCCGCGCCCGGGAGCCGTCGTCACGCTGCTCGCACTCGCGGCACTGGTCGCCGCCGGGGTCGCCGCGGTGGGCGTGACCCGTGGGTTGCCCGCCACGGCAGACACGGGCGGGATCCCCCACCACGCGGAGCCGGGCGTCGAGGCGGCCGGTGGGTACGCGGTGTGGGCCTACAACGACGACGGACGCCCCATCCGCTGGGACCCGTGCACCCCGATCGACATCGTCGTGGCTCCCGAGGGCGCGCCGCCTGGCACCGATGCCGACCTCGAGCGTGCCATCGCCGAGGTGGGCCGGCACAGTGGGCTGCACCTGCGCGTGATGGGCGAGACCGACGAGCGACCGGCCGCACGTCGGTCCGCGTACCAGCCGCGACGCTACGGGTCACGATGGGCGCCGGTCCTGCTGGCGTGGGCCGCTCCCCACGAGAACGGGCTCTCGCTGCGCGACACCGACCGGGGGCTGGCGATTCCGGTGGCCGTCGGCCATCCCGGCGCGCGGGTCTACGTGACCGGCCAGGTGGTCCTCAACGCCGAACGCGACGACCTCGAGGCGGGCTTCGGTGACCGTGCCGACGCCTGGGGCGCCACGTTGTTGCACGAGCTGAGCCATCTCGTCGGACTCGCGCACGTCGAGGACCGCGACCAGCTCATGTCGGTCCATCCCGGCGAAGGGCCGGTGACACTCGGTTCCGGCGATCGCGCGGGACTCGCGGCGATCGGCGCCGAGCACGGATGCCTCGATGTGCCGCCGCCACGTGACGTCGAGGTAGCGCCGCCTCCGCAGCGGTGACGCCAACGACGGACCCGCTGCGTCCGGTCAGCCCGGGAGGCCCGCCGACGCGCCGGTCGTGCCCCCGTCCACCGGCAGCACGACGCCGGTGATCCACGCTGCAGCATCGGACAGCAGGAAGACCACCGCCCGGGCGACGTCCTCCGGCGTGCCCAACCGCTGCAGGGGGTGGGCACGTGCCGCCGCTTCCTCGTCGTCGGACCACAACATCTGGGACAGGCGGGTCTTGACGACTGCCGCGGCGACGGCGTTGACCCTGACAGCCGGCGCCAACTCGTGTGCCAACTGCAGCGTGAGGTGGTGCACGGCGGCCTTGGAGATGTTGTACGCGCCGATCAGCGGGCTGGGTCGGAGGCCGCCGACCGAGCCGATGTTCACGATCGCACCGCCGCGGGTGTGCATCGATCCGCGCCAGGCCGCCCGTGCCCAGACCAACGGCGCGCGCTGGTTGATCTCCCAGGTCTTGTCCACGGCCGCGAGGTCGACCTCGGTCAGCGGACCGGCGCCGGGATTGGTGCCGGCGTTGTTGACCAGCAGGTCGCAGCTGCCGAACCGGTCGACGGCCGTCGCGACGGCGGACGTGGCATGGCGCTCGTCGGCCACGTTTCCCACGACGGCGACCACGCGGTCGCCGAGGTCGGCGGCCAACGGCTCGAGCGTCTCCGCCTTCCGGCCCGTGATCACCACGCCCGTCGCGCCGGCATCCAGCAACTCGCGGACGATGGCCTCGCCGATCCCCCGGCTCGCGCCCGTCACCAGGCCCACCTTGCCATCGACCCGCACCTGCACGTTCGCCGCTCCTCGTCGCTCGTGAGCCGGCGACGCTAGCGCTCGCGCGACGGCCGTAGGCTGGCGTCGCAGTCGCGCATGCACCGCTATCCGACAGCGGTGCCCCGGCGAGCCGGACCGGCTCCGGCGACGAACCACCCCGCAACCACGATCAGGACGCCCTGTGGCCCCGCTGCCCATGTTCCCCCTCGGGACGGTGCTGCTGCCGCACATGCTCCTGCCTCTGCACGTGTTCGAGCCGCGCTACCGAACCCTGATGCAGCACGTCCTGGGTGGACACCGCGAGTTCGGGGTGACGCTCATCAGCCGCGGGCACGAGGTCGGCGGCGGTGACCAGCGCTACGACGTCGGCACGGTCGCCCGCGTCCTGCAGGCCGAGGAGCTCGACGACGGGCGGTGGCTCACGGTCGCCCTCGGCACGCGGAGGGTGCGCGTACGGCGCTGGCTGCAGGACGATCCCTACCCCCGCGCCGACGTCGACGCGCTCCCCGACGGGCCGTTGGCGCCGCCGGAGGTGGCGCTGCGCGACGTCCTGGCGGACCGGCTGCGTCGCATCCTGGCGCTGCAGGTGGAGTTGGGGCACGACGACGTCGACACCGAGCTCGAACTGGCGGACGATCCGGCCGTGGCCTGCTGGCAGCTCGCCGTGCTCGCCCCCCTGAGCGCCCACGACGCGCAGCGCGTCCTGCAGGCCGACGGGTGGGGGCACCGACTCGGCGTGCTGGACGGTCTGCTCGACGACCTGGAGCAGACGCTGATCCTGCAACGACGGCACGGCGGCTGACCACGGCCGACTGCGGCTGACAGCAGCCTACGACGGCCCGTGCCGACAACCGGATGCCGGCCGGTAGGTTGCGCGGCTCCCCCGCCGCAGCCAGGAACGCCCCGCCCGTGTCCATCCTCCCCTTCTACGGCGCCACCGACCCCGAGTCGTTCGCGATCGAGCGCGCCGCCATGGACCGCGCCGGTCGGGTCGTGGAACGCCTCGACCAGGTGCTGCCCCGCAATGCGATGGTCCTGGACGTCGGCGCCGGCGATGGGTTCGTCGCCGGACGCCTCGCGCGGCCGGACCGGCACGTCCTCGCGCTCGAGCCGTCGGAAGGCATGCTCGCCCAGCGGCGCCCCGCGGACGGCGTGAGCTGGGTCCGCGCCGAGGCGGGAGCGCTGCCCTTCGCCGACGCCAGCGTGAACGCCGCGTACGCGACCTGGGCCTACTTCTTCCCCTCCTCCATGGACCCCACGCGGGGGCTTGCGGAACTGCACCGCGTCGTCGAACCGGGCGGCCCGATCGTGCTGGTGGCCAACGCCGGCGACGACGAGCTGACCGGGCTGGGGACCGCCAGCGGAGGCGAGCCGGCCACCTGGTTCACCGACCGCGGATTCACCACCGAGATCGTCGACACCGAGTTCGTCTTCGCCGACGTCGACGAGGCCCGGCGACTGCTGTCCCGCTATCTCGGTGGCGCGCAGCACGTCCCCGACCCGGTGCCGTTGACGTTGTCGCACCGGGTCCTGGTGGCCGTGGCACGCGCACAGGGACCCGCCGACATCCGGGTCCGAGGGATGCGTCTGGACGAGGCAGAGCGGGTCGGCCGGCTCACCCTGGAGGCCTACGACCGGTTCGGACGGATCGAAGGTGACTACCGCGACTTCCTCGCCGACCCGCTTCGTCGTCTCGACACCTCGACCGCCGTGCTGGTCGCCGAACACGCGGGTGAGGTCGTTGGCACGGTGACCTACGTCCTGCCTGGCGACGGGGAGTGGGAGGGACCGGCGGAACGGCCCGGAGACTGCGCGTTCCGCGTCCTGGCGGTGGACCCGGATGCGCAGGGACGCGGAGTCGGCCCACGACTGGTCGCGGCCTGCCGCGAGCGTGCCGGCGAGGAGGGCCGTCAGCGCATGTTCATCTCGTCGATGGGCTGGATGGAGCGGGCACATCGGATGTACGAGGCAGCCGGCTTCGTCCGCCGGCCCGACCTCGACGTCATGTTCCCCGGTGGCGTCGGCGTCATCTTCACGCTCGACCTCAGCGACACCGCAGCCGAGCACTTCCCGCCACCCGGGCCGGTCCCGTCCGAGCCGCCCTGGTACGCCGAGGCGTGGGCACCCTGAAGCCATCAGCGGGCGACGTCGCCAGCCTCAGGACAGGGCGACCAGCTCGCGCAGCGCCTCGATCGCCATCGGCAACAGCACGACCAGGGCCGCGATGCCCAGGATCGTCGCGATCAGCCACCGGCCGGTGCGACGCGGCTCGCGGGCGGCGGGAATCGCCAACGTCGGCTCGCCCGCAACAGGATCGGCGGAATGGGCGACGACCGGGTCGGCCTCGACCGGGGCCGCCGGCGCCTGCGAACGCTCCAGCGTCGCGACCGGCACGCGCATGGTCGCGTCCGGATCCTCGTCCTCCTGGGGCGGCAGGACCGCGGTCGTCTCCGGTGTTCCGACGTCGTCGGGGAGGTCGTTCGCGCCGGTCTCCGGCGTGAGCGCGACCGTGGTCTGCGGCTCGGGTTCTGGCGCGAGCTCGGACTCGGGCGCGAGTTCGGGCTCTGACGCGAGTTCTGGCTCTGACGCGAGCTCGGACTCTGACGCGAGCTCAGGCTCTGACGCGAACTCGGGCTCCGACGCGAGCTCAGGCTCGGGCGGGAGTTCGGGCTCGGCCTCGGTCGCGACCTCGGGCGACACCAGCTCCGGCTCGGCCGCGACCGGCTCCGGCTCGGGCGTGGGCGGCTCGAGCACCCGCGAGCCGTGAACGACGACCGGGTCGACGTCGTCGAGCTTCTGCGAGCCGTGAACGACGACCGGGTCGACGTCGTCGAGCGTCTGCGAGCCGTGAACGACGGCCGGGTCGACGTCCGCGTCGTCGGCCGTCTCGTCGAGGACCGCCGAACCGTGTGCCACCAGCGGTGCTGCCTCCGGGGAAGCGGGTGGCTCGGCCACCGCCGGGGGTGCCGGGTCGTCGCTGGCCGGGACCGGGCGACGGAGTGCGGCGGGCAGCGGAGGCGGACCGTCCTCGGCATGTTGCGACAGCACCGAGGCGACGATCCGGCGCGCGATCGCGACCGCGTCCTCGGCGACGCCCTCGGCGGGGTCGACGCTCGGCGCGTGGGGGACGGCGGGGACGGCCGCCGGTCGGCCTGCGACCGGCTGCAGCACCGGTGAGGCAGAGGCCGGTCCGGGTTCCTCGGCTTCGGCAACGACCGGGAGGTCCTCGGTGCGCGACCGGCTGGCCTCGGCGTGGGCCGCGAGCACTTCCGCCACGATACGCCGAGCGGCCTGTCGCGCCGGACTGTCGTCCAGGACGTCGGCGACGACGTCGGCGGCAGCGGGGCCGCCCTGGGGGTGCAACGCATGTTGCGACGTGGCGTCCGGGAACGAGTGCTCCGCGTTCGGCGTGTCGCCCGCCGCCCGCGACGCGGCATGTGCGTCGAGTACCTCGCGGACGATGCGCTGCGCGATGACCCGCGCGTCCTCGGCCACGAACGTCTCTCCTGGTCGGTGGCAGGCTGATGGTCCGGCCGACCTATCAGGCTAGTACGCCCGGGTGTGGCCGAGAAGCGCGGTGACTGGCCGGTAGCCTGGGACCCGTGTGTGGTCGCTTCCTGTCGCTGTCCCAGCCTGAACAGCTCGCCGAGCGGTTCGAGGTCGACGAGTTGCGCACCGAGGCCCTCCCCCGCCGGTACAACGTGGCGCCGACCCAGGACGTCTACGCCGTCATCGAGAAGGACGGCGCGCGTCGACTCGGGTCACTTCGGTGGGGCTTCGTGCCGTACTGGACCCGACAGCTCAAGGGCGCCCGCCAGCCGATCAATGCCCGCATCGAGTCGGTCGCCACGTCCAAGATGTTCGCCGACGCCTTCCAACGGCGGCGCTGTCTGGTGCCGGCCGACGGGTTCTACGAGTGGCAGTCCCTGCCCGAGGAGGACCGCAAGCAGCCGTTCCACCTCGCCGATCCCGACGGCGAGCCGCTGGCGTTCGCCGGCATCTGGACGGTGTGGCGCGATCCACAGGTCGACGACGCCGAACCCCTCTTCAGCACCGCCATCGTGACCACCGCCGCGTCCGGTGAGATGGAGCGCCTCCACGAGCGGATGCCCGTGATGCTGCCCCGGAACCTGTGGCGCGACTGGCTCACCGCCACCGAGGACGAGGCGCCCCACCTGCTCGAGGCCGTCACCGCACTCGGCCCGCCGCGGTTGACCGCGACCCCCATCGTCGATCGGGTCAACAACGTCCGCAACGAGGGTCCCGAACTGCTCGAACGCGCGACCGACGACTGACGGTGGCGGCCCGTCAGCGGCGTCGGACGGCCGCTGCCAGCCGTTCGGCATCCTTGGCGCGCGCCGCGATGCCGAGCCCGTCCAGTGCCGCACCACCCAGGTGCAGCCCGTCGACGGAGGTCAGCGCGTGGCGGATCCGGTCGACGCGCGCCCGGTGACCGACCTCGTACTGCGGCAGCGCGTCCGGCCACCGTTGGACGAACCACGCACGGGCCGGACCACGCATGCCGGTCGCCTCGCGTACCTCGCGGTCGACGCGGTCGACCAGCTCCGCGTCGTCGAGCTCGAGGGCAGACGTGTCGTCGACGCGACCGACGCTGGCGCGGAGCAGGAACTGCGGCCGATCCGCGTGGTGGGGCCACTTGCGGGAGCTGAAGGTGACCGCCTTGATCACGCGGCCCTCCGAGCGCGGGACCAACAGCCCGCTGCCGGCAGGAACCGCGGCTGCGTCGTCGCGGTCGTAGACGAGGGCGACCACGCCGACCGAGGCGGTCGCGATGCCGGCGAGTTCACGGGCCGCGTCGTCGCAGACGTCGACGAGCAACCGGGCCGCGACGGCCGCGGGTACGCACAGCACGACGTGGTCGGCCACGACCTCGCGGCCGTCGACCTCGATCCGCCAACCGTCCGGCTCACGCCGGATCGCCCCGACCGGACTGGTGAGTCGGACGCGTTCACCGAGGTCGTCCCGCAGCCGGCCGACGACCCGGGCCATCCCCCCACGCACGGTCAGGAAGACCGGCCGGTCGTCCGCGGCGGCCGACGCCCGCTGCGCCCGGAGGCCGCGGAGCAGCGAGCGGCGCGCGCCGGCGGCGTTCCAGACGGCAGGCACCGTCGCCTCGGCACTCAGGCGATCCGCGCGACCCGCGTAGACGCCGCCGAGGAGCGGTTCGACCAGCGCGTCGACGACCGCCCCACCGAAGCGCTCGCCGACCAGGTCCGCGACGCTTCGGTCACCGATCGTGCGGCGGCGCGGCAGCAGCGGTTCGGCGGCGGCTCGAACGAGCGAAGCCGGCCCGAGCACGCCGCTGCGCGCGACCGCTCGCAGGCTCGTCGGCACGCCGAAGACGGTCGCGGTCGGTAGCGGCCGCAGCCGACCGCGGATCCAGAGGTGTACCTGGCCCGTTGCGGGAGCCACCAGGTCCTCGTCTCCGAAACCCAGCGAACGGGCGAGCCGTTCGGCCTCCGGGTGCCGCGCGAGGAACGCGTCCGCGCCGACGTCCATCGGCGCGTCGCCGAGCCTGATGGTGTGGATCTCGCCGCCGAGACGGGCGCTCGCCTCGAACACCGTGACGTCCGCTTCGTCGCGTAGGTGCCACGCCGTCGCCAGGCCGGTGACACCGCCACCGACGACCGCGACGCGTGGACGACGCCGGGTCGGCGCTCCGCTCGGCACGCTCACGCGTCGGGACCGGTGCCGGGCCCGTCCTCGTCCGGGTCGTCGAGCTCGTGACCGGCGACGGTGCGCACCACGGCGGTCAGCAGATCCAGCTGGGTCGCCCGGCCGAGGTCGACACAGGTCAGCCGCGCACCCAGCTGCTCGGCGGTCGCGACGAGGTCCGCGTCGGCGCCGGTGCCCGGCGCGACCGGACACTCGACGATGTCGTGGCGGCCGTGGGCCTCGACAACACTGGTCAACGCGTCGACGGCGGTTGGCGTGCGGGTCTGCCCGCGCCAGGCGATCGAGCGCGAGGCGAGGTCGACCCGCTCCTCGATCGCGGCGGCCACCTCGCGCAGGAACATCAGGTCCTGGGGCTCGACGTCGGGTCCCGGGTCGGGCGCCGTGACCAGCACGTGCGCCCCGAGCTTCGCGCCGGGCGCGACCGCCTGTGCGAGCGCGTCGGCGAGCTGCGGCAGGGCGTACCAGGACACGACGCCGGCGTAGGCGGGCAGGGTCGCCGAGCCCTCGGCGTGCAGGTCCGGCAGCACGGGCCACGGCACCGCCGCCATGCCGACGACCAGGTCGGCCTCCTCGCCCAACCGCGCGGCCACCGCGAGATGGTCGTCCACGGTGGTGGCCACGACCTGCACGCCGGTTCGTTCACCCAGCGGGGCGGTCAGGCCGGCACCGCCGAGCAGGGCGACGGCGAACTCAGCCATCGGCCGGCTCCGCCCCGCGGCCACGCCGGTCCTCAACGCGCCCCTCACGGTGGACGAGGTCGACCACCCGCTGTAGAACCGCCGGGTCGGTGGCGGGCAGGACGCCGTGCCCGAGGTTGAAGATGTGGTCGACGGCACCGTCGGCCGCCGTGAGCACGTCGCGGACGCGCTGCTCGACGCCCTCCCAGGGTCCGAGGCACGACGCGGGTTCGAGGTTGCCCTGCATGCCGACCCCTGTCGGGATCCGGCGCCGGGCCGCCGCAAGCGGGACCCGCCAGTCGACGCCGACGACGTCGGCCGCACCGCCGGCCGCCATGGCCCCCAGCAGCTCGCCCGTGCCGACGCCGAAGTGGATCCTCGGCACCCCGAGCGCACCGACCTCATCGAGGATGTGTCGGCTGTGCGGCAGGACGTAGCGCACGTAGTCGTCGGGATGCAGCGCCCCGGCCCAGGAGTCGAACAGTTGCACGGCACTGGCGCCACGTTCGACCTGCCCGGTGAGCGACGCCAGCGTGATGCCGGCGAGGCGCTCCATCAGCCGGTGCCAGGTCGGCTCTTCGCCGTACATCAGTGCCTTGGTACGGCTGTACGACTTCGACGGTCCGCCCTCGATGAGGTAGCTCGCGACCGTGAACGGCGCACCCGCGAATCCGATCAGCGGAACGGGCAGCTCACGGACCAGGATCGACACCGTGTCGAGCACGAAGTCGACGTCGTCGGGCTCGAGGGGGCGGAGGCGGTCGAGGTCCCCGGTCGTGCGGAAGGGCCGCTCGACGACCGGGCCCACGCCCGGCTTGATCTCGACACCCACACCCAGGGCCTGCACCGGCGTGACGATGTCGGAGAACAGGATCGCGGCGTCCACGCCGTAGCGGCGCACCGGCTGCAGCGTCACCTCGGCGGCCAGCTCCGGGGTGTGCACGACCTCCTCGAAGGTGTGGCGTTCGCGGATGGCGCGGTACTCGGCGAGCGCCCGGCCGGCCTGACGCATGAACCACACCGGGACGTGGTCGTGCGGCAACCCGCGGCAGGCACGCACGAACGGGCTGTCGTCGTGCGGGCGGACGGAGGCGGCGGTGTCGAGGTCCGTGGCGGACATCTGTGGCCTTCGGATACGGCGGACGCGTGGGCGGCACGGTACCCGCGGTCAACGGTCGCACCGCGCCGTCCCGGACCATGCGCCCCGGAGCACCAGCACCACGCCGTGATGCAACAACGCGGCCGTGCGCCAGACCCGAGGTGGACCTCCGATCGGCCGCACCACCGCGCCGCGCCGACACCTCGCGTCGGCGCGTCGGCGCGTCGGCGCGCGCCCGGTCGCCGTCGGGGTGTCGGGAGGAGCCGGCCGATAAGCCGGATTCTGTCCCGCCGGTGCGTTACCGCGTCCGGCGGGGGCGACCATCTCTCTGGGGCGACGGTCTCCCGACGCCTCGTTGCGGCCCACCTGGGACTGACGGACGGCGCGAGCGCCATCCGGTCGGGCGGGCAACCCTGTCCCTGCTTGGCCTTGCTCCGGGTGGGGCTTGCCGAGCCACGACGGTCACCCGCCGTGCTGGTGAGCTCTTACCTCACCGTTTCACCCTTACCGCGAACACGCCGCGGCGGTTTGTTTTCTGTGGCGCTTTCCACGCGTTCCCGCGCCTGGGCGTTACCCAGCACCCTGCCCTGAGGAGTCCGGACTTTCCTCACCGCACGGCGAACCGTGCTGGCGCGGCCGCCTGGCCGACTCCTCCCGATACCTGCCGAGGGTAGCGCTGCGTACGACCACCGGGAGTGCGAGATCGCATCACGCCGAGGACGGCAGGGGAATGAACACGAAGTGGAGGCTGGCGCGCAGGACCTCGGTAGCGGCGGCGTCGGTGACCACCACCTCGACGTCGAACCGCGGCTTGTCGCCGGCGTCCACGGCGACGAGCGCCGGCGCGAGCACGTCGTGACCGACCTCGGCGGTCGCGACCAGCTCGCCGACGGCCGGCGCCGTGTAGCGGACCTGCAGGGCACCGACGACCGGCACCAGGCCGCGCTCGAACAGCGGCGTCACGCGGCTCGACAGCGCCAGCGCGCCGGCCAGCTCCACCGGCGCGAGTTCGGCGATCGCGTGCACGCCGCCGACGTGGTTGGCCAGCCGCTCGTCAGCCGGCAGTCGTGTACGGGCCCAGCCGGGCTGCACCTCGACGACCTCGACGCCGAGGTGACGGTTGAACGGCAGCCGCTCCCCCAGCTCGCGCACGCCGTCGATCACGGCAGCCTGTCGGTCGTCCGAGCTGGTCACCGCTGCACGCTCCCTCGCGTTCTGAGCGGCGGAACCTAGCCCGTGTCTGGTTGGATGACGGCATGGCGAACGACACCGATGACCACACCTCCACTGACCACACCCGCACGACGCGCAACCGTGCGATCGCGTGGGTCGACGGGCGTGTCCTGCCCGCCGCCGACGCGACCGTGCCGCTGACGGACGAGGGCTTCCTGCGCGGCGACGCGGTGTTCGAAGCCATGCTCGTGCGCAACGGGCGTACCCACGCCCTCGAGCCCCACCTCGCCCGGATGCAGCGGTCCGCGCGGGCGCTCGAGCTGTCGTTGCCGCCTGTCCGGCAGGTGGTTGCCGACCTGCTCGCCGCATGGGGTGAACGCGACGGCGCGCTGCGGCTGATCGTCACCCGGGGCGGCGCGGTGCGGGGCATCCTCGGCGCCGTGTCCTGGCCACCGACCATCGCGCTCGCGACGGTCTCGGTTCCCTGGCGCACCGCGATCTCCGGGGTCAAGACGCTGTCCTACGCCGCCAACCAGTGGGCACTGCGGCAGGCGCAGGCCCGCGAGGCCGACGACGCGCTGATCGTCGACGACGGCCTGCTGCACGAACTGCCGAGCGGCGCGCTCGTCCTGGTCCGCGACGGCCGGCTGTCGACGCCGGACCCGGCACGCCTGCCGATCCTTGACTCGGTGACCGTCGCCTCGCTGGCCGAGATCGTGGACGTCGAACGCACGCTTCCCGACTTGGACGCGCTGCGGTCCGCCGACGAGCTGTTCGTCGTCTCGGCGACACGCCCCGTGCTGCCGGTGCACGCCGTCGTCTTCGATGACGGCGACGAACGCGAGTACCCGGCTCCCGGGCCGGTGACGAAGACTCTGCAGGCATCGTTCGCACAACACGTCGTGGACCACCTCGACCCCTGAGCGCACGCCACCGGGCGTCCGTCCGGCCGGCTGGCGCCGCCGGGAGGATGCCCGGCGCTGGTTAGGCTCGTCGACGAGGAGGGATCCTTGTCGATGTCGAATGCATTCCAGAACGGGGACGGTCCGAAGCGCCAGCTTGTCGTGATCGCCAACCGTCTCCCGGTGAAGCAGACCGATTCCGGCTGGGAGACGTCGGCCGGGGGCCTGGTGACCGCGCTGCGGCCGGTCGTTGCGGAGACCGGTGGCGCGTGGATCGGTTGGGACGACAATCCCGACGGGGTCCCCCGCCGCGTCGACGGGCTGTCCGCGGACCTGCACGCCGTTCGGCTCGACGCCGAGGAGGTCGCGGGCCACTACCACGGGTTCTCCAACCGGACCCTGTGGCCGCTCTTCCACGATTTGGTCGTCCAGCCGGTCATCGACCGCAGCTCGTGGCAGGCGTACGAGGCGGTCAACCGCCGTTTCGCGGAGAAGACGGCCGAGGTCATCGCCGACTTCGACGAGCCGCCGGTGCTGTGGGTGCAGGACTACCACCTGATGCTGCTGCCCGACCTCCTCCGGCGCATCAGCCCGAAGAGCCCCATCGGGTTCTTCCTGCACATCCCCTTCCCTCCGCCGGAACTCGTCGCCCGCCTGCCGTGGCGCGACCAGCTGCTGCAGGGACTCCTCGCCGCCGACTCCATCGGCTTCCACACCGCCCGCTACCGCGACAACTTCGTCCGTTCGGTGCAGCAGTTGTTCAGCGGCATCACCTCGCTGGGCGACATGCTCGTGCTGCCCGACAGCCGCCAGGTCCGGGCCGTCGCCCACCCGATCTCGATCGACGCCGAGGAGTTCGCCGAGCTGGCGACCGACCCCGAGACCGAACGAGAGCTCGGTGAGCTGCGCGAGCAGTTCGCCGGCCGCCGGGTCTTCCTCGGTGTCGACCGTCTCGACTACACCAAGGGCATCCGGCACCGGCTGCAGTCCATCGAACTGCTCCTCGAGGAACATCCCGAACTGCGCAACGAGATCGCGTTCGTGCAGATCGCGGTCCCGAGCCGCGACGACGTCGAGGAGTACCGCGACCTGCGCACCCAGGTCGAGACCGAGGTGGGTCGCATCAACGGCCGCTTCACCGAGCCGGGGCACGACGTCCCGGTGCACTACTTCTACCGCGGCATCCCGCGACACAGCCTCGCCGCCTACTACCGCCTCGCCGACGTGATGTGCATCACACCGCTCAAGGACGGCATGAATCTCGTCGCCAAGGAGTTCGTGATCGTGCAGGCGGCCGCCGGCGAGGCCGGCGTGCTCCTGCTGAGCGAATTCACCGGTGCCGCGCAGGAGTTCGAGCACGACGCGGTCCGGTGCAACCCCTTCGACGTCGAGGGCACCAGCCACCTGATGGCCTCGGCGCTGGACCTCGAGCCGTCCGACCGTCGGGCGCGGATCGGGCGCATGGCAGAGGCCGTCCGCTCCTGCGACGTCTTCCGGTGGGTCGACGACGAGCTCACCGACATCGAACGCGGGCACGCCGCCCCGTGACCCTCGACCATCCACTGGAGCTGGCCGCCGAGCTCGGCCCGGCGGCGAGATGGCTGTTGGTCCTCGACTTCGACGGGGTGCTCTCCCCCATCGTCGAGCACCCCGAGGACGCCGCCGCCACCCCCGGCGTGGTCGATGCCGTCGGCATCCTCGCGCAACAGACCACCGTGGCGATCGTGTCGGGCCGGCCCATCGCCGAGCTCGACGCCAGGCTCGGCGTGTTGCCCGTCGTCTACGCCGGCGGCCACGGCGCCGAGGTCCGCACGGCCGACGGTCACCGGACCGCCTTCGTCGATCCCGATCGCGTCGCTGGACCGCTGGACACGGCGGAGGAGTCGCTCGAGGCGCTGCTGCCCGGCTCCGAGGGCTGGCAGATCGAACGCAAGGCCGCCTCCCTGGCGGTCCACCACCGGCGGGTCGACGACGCGACCGCCGACGCACTGCTGCCGCGCGTCCACGCCATTCTCGAAGCGCAACGCCAGGCCGGAGCGGGGTTCGAGGTACTGGCCGGCAAGTCGGTGGTCGAGCTGCGCCCCTCCGGCGTCGACAAGGGGCGCGCCCTGGCCTGGATCGCCGAGCGGTCCGGCGACCGGCCACCGCTCGTGCTCGGCGACGACGTCACCGACGAGGACGCGTTCCACGAGGCGGAACGGCGCGGTGGCATGGGCATCCTGGTGGCGGACGCGCCACGCGCTACCGTGGCACGTCGCCGCCTGCGCGACCCCGACGAGGTCGCCACCTTCCTGCGCGCGCTGGGGACCGGAACGGCTTCCGGCGCGCCCGACTGAGGACGACGAGGACACGGTGGGAAAGCCCACGCTGCCGGGCAGGACCCGTGCGCTGCTGGCCGACATGGCCGCGGCGCTGCGCCCGGAACCCGTCCGTATCGCCGTGCTGGTCGGTTCGCTCGCCATCAGCATCGGTCTGCACCTGGCGCTTCGCGACGGCACGGTCGCGTGGCTGCTCGTGCCGTTCGTCCTGGTGGCGGGCATCGCCGGCGGAACCCGCACCGCCCTGGCGCACGCCACGGTCGGTGCCCTGGGCCACGCCGCCCTCGACGTCGCCTTCGGCATCGGCCCCGCCGAGGTGCTGGGGCTGCTGCTGCGTTCCGCGGCGCTGCCCGGCGTCGGTCTGGTCGGCGCTGCGGCCGCCGACCTGACCCGTGCCCGTGACCAGGCGGTGCGGCGGTCGGTACGTGAGGACGCGGTGACCGGCCTGCTCAACGTCCGCGTCTTCTACGAGGAGCTGGCCCGGCTGCGTGAAGCGGGTACGCCGTTCACGGTGCTGCTGGCCGACATCCGTGGCATGCGGGCGCTCAACGAACGCTACGGACATCCCACCGGGACCGAAGCGGTGCGCGTGCTCGCGCACGTGCTGCGCCGGGCGGCCGGGGACGAGTTCACGGCCTGCCGGCTCGGCAGCGACGAGGTCGCGGTCGCCCTGGCCGGCGAGGACCGCGAACGGACCCGCGAGATCGTCCAGCGCGTCATCTCACGCCTGCACGACGAACAGGTCGTTCTCCCCGACGGCGAATGGTTCGAAGTGCATGCCGCGTACGGGCTCGCGCGCTTCCCCGAGGACGGTGTCGACGAGGTGGCCGTGCTCCGTGCGGCGGACCGGGCCAAGGAACGTGCGAAGTCGGCCGGACTCGATCGCATCGCGTCGGCCGACGGCAGCGTCGGCTGATCAGGCGCCGGCAGGCGGCTCCTGCGCCTGCGTCGGGTCGATCTCGCCCTCGGGACTGGGGCCGCCCGTCCGCAGCGACATCGCGACCTCGGCGACCAGCCGGTTCGCCTCGCCCCGCGAACCGGCCCGCCACACGCGCTTCTCGTCGTGCGTCGTCGCCTCGACGAGCCAGCTCGTCGAGGGCAGCAGCGAGGCGAACGCATGCGGCTGCGCCGGCCGACGGGCAACCTCCCACACGCGTCCGTCCGGACCGTGTGCCCTCACTGGCCGACCACGAGCAGGCGGCGGCACTGCGGGCAGGTCGTCAGCGGCGGACCCTCGAACAGCTCACCGACGTCGGCATAGCTCATCTCGATGCGGCAGGCCGTGCACGCGTTGCCGTCGAGCTGGCCGATACCGGTACCTCCGCCACGGACGGCCGCCTCCTGGTAACGGGTGAGCAGGGGCTCGGGTATGGCCGCGGCCTGGCGGTCACGGATGGCCTGGAGCTCCGCGAGCTCCGCCAGCCACTCCTTGGCGGACTCGTCCAGGGCGACCTCGAGCTCCGTGACGTGCTGTCGTTCGGTGTCGGCGGCGGCGAGCAGCTCGCGGCTGCGGGACTCGAGTTCGTCCAGGCGCTCCATCACCGCCAGCATCGCGTCCTCGTGCTCCTCGATGCGGCGCACGGTGGCGTCGACCTCGGCCTCGACCGATTTCAGTTCGCGCGCGTTGGTGACCGAACCGTCGTAGAGGCGCACCCGTTCGGCGTCGCGACGCTCGATGAGGACGTCCGTCTCGCGTTCGAGCTGGCGCTGCTCGGAGTTGGCGCGCTCGAGCTCGACCCGCAGGTCCTCGTGTTCGCGGCGCAGCTCGGCCACCCGCTCGTTGGCCGCGACCAGCTGCTGCTGCTCGGGCAGATCGTCGAGGATGTGCTGCACCTTGCGGATGCGATGGTCGGTGGCCTGCAGCTCGAGCAGTCGCTCGAGGTCGTCGGGACTCGGGTCCGCCACCGTCACCTCCAGGGGCTCGTCGGCGTGCTCGACGCTATCACCGGTGCGGTCAGGCCCCGTTCGCCAGCGGCCACGGTCAGGCGGTCGATCCAGTGCGGCAGGGCGGCGGACTCGGTCGCGTGGTGTCCGGCGTCGATCAGCGACAGGCCCTGCTCGAGGGCGTCCAGGGTGACGTGGTGGCGCAGGTCGCCGGTGACGTACACGTCGGCGCGGGCGCGCAGCGCGTCGTCGATGTGGCCGTCACCGGCACCGCCGACGACGGCGACCGTGGTGATCTCGCGGTCGGGGTCGCCGGCGAAGCGCAGGTGCGGCGCCGGCAGGCGCTCTCGCACGGCGGCCGCGACGGTTTCCAGACGCTGCGGTTTGGGCAGGACACCGATCCGGCCGAGGCCCACCTCGGCGCCCGCGACCCGCGGGTAGAGGTCGTAGACGACCTCCTCGTAGGGGTGCGTGCGCCGCAGCGCGCTGACGACGTCGCCGGCGCGGGACCGCGGCATCACGACTTCGAGGCGCCACTCGTCCTCGGCGGCGTCCTCGCCGATCCCCTCGCCGCTGTAGGGGGCGCTGCCCGGCAGCGGACGGAACGTCCCGGTTCCGCGGACCCGGAAGCTGCATCGCTCGTAGTTCCCGATCGTGCCGGCGTCGGCGCCGGCGACCGCATCGAGGACGGTGTCGAGCGCTTCCGGCGGGACGAACGTCACCAGTTTGAGGTCGCGTCCATCGCGCAGTTCGGTGGTCAGGGGCCGGACCTGCTGGAGTTCGAGCACGCGCACCACCGGGTCGGAGGTCCCCGCCCCGTCCCGGGCGACGTCGAGGTTGGTGTGCGCGGCGGCCACGGCGATCCCTGCCCGCGCCGCGGCGAGGGCGATGCGTCCGCTGGCGGTGTCGGGGGTGAGGCTCGGCAGGGGCCGGAACAGCAGCGGGTGATGGGCGAGCACGAGCGTGCCCGGCTCGGCGGCCGCTTCCGTGACGACCGCTCCGGTCACGTCGAGGGTCACCAGCACCCGTGACACGGACCAGGACCGGTCGCCGACCTGCAGGCCGACGTGGTCCCAGCTGGCCGCCTCCGCCGGTGGGTACAGCTCGTGCAGCAGTCCGAGCCAGTCCGCGACCTGCTCGCTCAATCCTCGCCCTTCGCCATCGCTTGGGCCGGGCAGCCTACGGGCTACCCTGCGCGCAGTTCGGGCGGTTAGCTCAGCTGGCTAGAGCGCCTCGTTTACACCGAGGAGGCCGGGGGTTCGAGCCCCTCACCGCCCACCGAACCCGGTCAGAGCCGCCCGAGCTCCTCGGGTGTGATCCGCACCGCACGCCGGCCGGCCGCCCGCAGTGCGGCGAGGTCGCCGGCCGCCTGCGCCCGCTTCAGACGCCCGAAGGTGAACGCCCGTCCCGGGATCTCGACGTCGTGATCGTCGTCGCCGACCACGACCAGGAACCGGCCCGTGTCCGGACCGCCCTTGTGCAGCTGCCCGGTCGAGTGCAGGTAGCGCGGCCCGATGCCGACCGTGACGGGCACGCCGAGGCGGCGGCGAAGGCGTGCGGCGGCGGCGTGCAGCGACCGCTCCTCGGCGCCGCCGGGCGTGACGAACCCGAGCAACGCGACGTAGTCGCCCGCGACGACGTCGCCCAGCACGTCGTCCGGATCGCCGGCTGGCGGGACGTCCTCGCCGGTGTCGAGGACCCGGTCGGTCGCCGTCTTGGCCGACTGCACGTCGGGCTGGTCGAAGGGATTGATGCCCAGCAGTGCGCCAGCGACCGCGGTGGCGAACTCCCATCGCACGACCTCGCCGGCGAGCTGCCCGGGACCGGACCAGGGCAGCTGCACCACGGGGTGTCCCGCCCGGGCGATCGTCTCTGCGTCGGGTGTCTCGCCGAGGACGACGACCAGGCGGTCGTCACCCCACGCGTCCATCCCGTCGAGGTCGGCCTCGAGGACCGGCAGGACGCCCATGCCCCCCTTGCCGGTCGACTCGGCCACCAGCTGTTCGACCCACAGGCCGAAGGTGCGGACCTCCTCGGGCAGGACCAGCACGAGCTTGTCGCGGCCGGCGCGGTGGGCCGCCGCGAGGGTGGCGCCCAGCACGGCGGGGCCGTTGGACTCTGGATCGCTGCTCCGGGCGGCCGCGAGCTCGTTCCGAGCCGGCGCGAGGTGTTCGTCGAGGTCGATGCCGAGCAGCGCCGCCGGCAGCAACCCGAACGGCGTGAGTGCGCTGAAGCGCCCGCCGACGTCGGGTTGGCCGTGGACCACCGTGCGGTAGCCCTGCTCCCGCGCTTCTCGCTCGAGGGCGCTTCCGGGGTCGGTGATGGGCACGATGTGGTCGCCCGCACCGGCGCCGTGGACCTCCTCGAGCCGCTGCCGGAACCGCGCGAGATGGCACGCCATCTCGATGGTGCCGCCGGACTTGGAGGCGGGGACGAGCAGCGTCGCCTGCCAGGGCAATTCCTGCTCGACCGCCCGAACGGCAGCGGGGTCGACACTGTCGAGCACGCGCAGGCGGGGGAAGCCGGCCGCCGGGCCGTAGGTGGTCGCCAGCACCTCGGGATACAGCGACGAGCCGCCCATGCCGACGAGCAGCACGTCGGTGATCCCGTCGGCGACGACGTCGGCCGCCACCCGTTCGAGCGCGGCCCTCACCTCGTCGGCACGGGACGGGGCGTCGAGCCAGCCGAGCCGATCGCTGATCTCGGTCGGGTCGTCCCGCCAGACCGTGTGGTCGCGGTCCCAGATGCGCGGGACGATCGCCATCGCCCGGGCGGTCGCTTCAGCGACGGCGTCGGTGAGGGGGCCGAGGGTCATCAGGGCGCTCCGTCGGGTGTGCGGTCGGTGAGCAGGGAGGCCAGCCTAGGGCCAGGGCCACCGACCGCCGACCGCCGGATAGCCTCGACGGACCTGCCCGTCCCCGCCACTCGCGAAGGTCTCCCCGTGTCCGACCAGCCCACTCCCGACCAGCCGCGCCAGCAGCCCCAGGTCCAGGTCGTCGTCCCCGACGACACCAAGCACGGGGAGTACGCCAACTTCCTGGTGGTCTCGCACTCGCCACACGAGTTCACCCTGGACTTCTGCCAGCTGCTGCCCGCTGGCGAGGCCGGCAAGGTGAACGCCGAGGTGGTCAGTCGCGTCCGCATCGCCCCGACCATGGTCGGTCGCGTCCTCAACGCCCTCAACACCAACCTGTCGAACTACGAGGAACGGTTCGGACAGGTCAAGGCGCTCGGCTGAGATGACGGCGACCCCGAGCACCACGCTCCCCGCAGGCATCCGGCCCGGTGGCCGTTTCGACCGCTGGCTGCGGCCGGTGCCGGCGTACGTCGTGTGCGACGTCGACGGCACGCTGGTCGGTCCGCAGGCCGACGCGACCGACGAGGTGGCCGACGCCGTCACGGTCGCGCAGGCCGCCGGTCTGCGCGTGGGTCTGGCCACCGGCCGGGCGCGGCTGGGTGTCCAGGCCCTGTGGCAGCAACTGCGGGCCGACGGGCCGCACCTGCTCCACAACGGCGCCGAGGTCCGCGCCGACGGCCGCACGGTCGCCGCCTGGTCGTTGACCGTCCAGCAGGTCGACGCCCTGCTGGACTTCGCCCGCGGCCGCGACGACGCCTACCTCGAGGTCTACACCGACGACGGCTACTGGGTCTCGTCGTGGGACGAACGGGCCCGGCCCCATTGGGACATTCTCGGTCACGAGCCCACGGGCGTACTCGGTGACGCCGGGTCGCTCGCGGGTCAGCCGATTCCGAAGATCACGATGACGGTCTTCGAGACCGCGGCCGTGCCGGCGGTCCTCGCCGGCATCACCGACCTCGGACTGGCCCCGGGGCAGGCGGACTCACCGCGGGCACCGACGTTGCACTTCGTGAACGCCACCCATCCCGACACCGACAAGGGTCGGGCACTGGCCCGGGCCGCCGAGCACCTCGGCATCGGCATGGAGCAGACCGTCGCGATCGGCGACGCGGCCAACGACCTGTCCATGCTCGCCGTCGCCGGCACCGCCATCGCCATGGGTCAGTCGCCGCCCGAGGTGCAGGCGGTCGCCCACCTCGTGGTGCCGGACGTCGATGCACACGGCGTCGCCGTCGCCCTGGATGCCGCCCGGACCTGGCGCGAGCAGGCGTGACCCCGGGCCACGAACCCCTCCCGACCGACCCGTCCGGCCCGGCGTCGACGGACGCGTGGCGACGTCCGCTGGTGACGCGCTTCGGACCGGGGGATCCCGGTTTCGACGCCGCCATCCGCGCACACGAGATCGCACTGCGTCGTGGCGAACCGGGGTACCTCGATCCGCAGAGCGGCGCGTTCGTCTTCACCGCCGCCGCCCATCTCGCCCGCGGCCGGTGTTGCGGGTCCGGCTGCCGGCACTGCCCGTACGAGGCCGGTGAACGGGTCGACTGCTGCGAGACCGGCTGCCCCGGGTGTCCGTTCACCGATGCGGATCAGCGCTTGCCGGGCACCGAGTAGTTGGGGGCCTCGTGGACCACGTCGAGGTCGTGGACGTGGGACTCGCGGGCGCCGGCGGCCGACTGACGCACGAAGACGGCCTTCTCGACCAGGCTCGGCAGGTCAGGAGCGCCGACCAGCCCCATGCCGGCCCGGAGCCCACCTTCGAGTTGGGCGGTGACCTCGGCCAGGGCGCCGCGGTAGGGCAGCAACCCGGACACCCCTTCGGGCACCAGCTTCGAGGGCTGGCTGGCCTCGCGGGCGCTGCCGGCGAGCTTGTCACTCTGGAAGTACCGGTCGGCCGAGCCGGCCCGCATGGCGTCGATCGACCCCATGCCGCGGTACTCCTTGTAGCGGCGTCCCCCGACGAGCACCTGCTCGCCGGGTGACTCATCGGTCCCCGCGAGCAGGTTGCCGACCATCACCGCGGTCGCTCCGGCCGCCAGGGCCTTGACGAGGTCTCCCGAGTACCGCACGCCGCCGTCGGCGACGGAGGTGACACCGAGCTCGGCGGCCACCTCGGCGCAGTCCATGACCGCAGTGAACTGCGGCATGCCGACCCCGGTCACAACCCGGGTCGTGCAGATCGAGCCGGGCCCGACCCCGACCTTGACCACGTCGGCACCATGATCCACGCACGCACGCACGGCGTCGCCCGTCGCCACGTTGCCGACCATCAGCGCCACGTCGGGCAGGCGGTCCTTCAGCTTGGCCGCGAACTCGAGGATCCCGGCCGCGTGGCCGTGCGAGGAGTCGATGGCCACCAGGTCGACCCCGGCGGCCGCCAACGCCTCGGCACGCTGTTCACCTTCGGGTCCGACCCCGACCGCGGCGGCGCAGAGCAGGCGGCCCCTGGTGTCCTTGGCGGCCGTTGGGTACTGGCGCACCTTCTCGATGTCCTTGAAGGTGAACATGCCGGTGAGCCGTCCGAGGCCCGGCCCCTCGCCCGCGTCGTCCTCGACGATGGGCAACTTCTCGACCCGATGTTCCTGCATCAGGTCGCGGGCCTGGTCCAGTGTGGTGCCTGGCCGCGCGGTGACGAGCCCGCGTGAGGTCATGAAGTCGGCGACAGGACGTCCCGGTTCAGCGCCGAGGCGCAGGTCACGGTTGGTGACGATCCCGACGAGGCGACCGGCGGCGTCGACGACCGGGAAGCCCGACACCTTGTAGCGCGCCATCAGTTCGAACGCGGTGTCGACGGTGTCCTCGGCGCGCAAGGTGACAGGGTCGAGGATGAAGCCCGACTCGGACCGCTTGACGGCCTCGACCATGGCGGCCTGCGCCTCGACCGAGCAGTTCTTGTGGATGACGCCGAGCCCACCCTGGCGGGCGAGGGCGACGGCCATCGGCGCTTCGGTCACCTTGTCCATCGCCGCCGACAGCAGGGGCAGGCCGAGCTGGATCCGCTCGTGCAGCCGGGTCGAGGTGTCGACGTCGCGCGGCAGCACCGCAGAGGCCTGCGGTACCAGCAGCACGTCGTCGTAGCTGAGGGCTTCGCGGATCTCGGACACGGCCACGCCGCTTCCTCCTGGCCCCCGAAGGGCCGTCGCTGCGGGATGCGGACACGGTACCCGCCGAGCCGGTCGGGCCGGGGACCGTCACCGCAGGTCGCGTCCGTGGTCGGCGGCCGGGTCGCGCCACACGGTGTGGACGTGGTTGGCGCCGTTCTGGGTGTTGTCGAGTTCGGCCAGGAACCGGGGCCCGGCGATGCGGTAGTAGTGGCCCGGCCGGTCCTCCGCCCGCGGCGCGGAGGGTCGGCCACCCGCCCAGGCGAAGCGGAGGTCACCGAAGATGTGGGGCACCACGTCGTCGAGGTAGTGGCGTCGCAGAGGTGCCGCCAACCGGTCCAGGTAGACGGCGACGAGGTCGTCCGCGACCCGCCGTGCCTCGCGGTCGAGGTCTGCCAGGCGCACCCCCGCGGTGGGCGGCAGGTCGTCGAGCAGCAGTGCGTCACCGGTCACGATGTCGTCGGGCGGCCGGCGATCGACGAGCGCGTGCGTGAGGTGGCGTTCGGGGAGGACCGCGAGCAGCTGGAAGGCGAGCTCCTCCTCGGGCGCAAGGGGCCGGCTCGTGACCACGCCCGCGTGCTCGACGCGGGCCGGGTTGGCTCCGAGGAACAGCGGGGTCGGTCGCACCCGACCGTCCGCGACGGTGGTCCGCACGGACACGTGGTGGCCGCCGAGCCGCCAGCTCCAGGCGGTGTCGGCCGGGTTGCCGTGGATGGCGACCCAGTAGTCGCCGGCATGCCGGTCGCGTCCGTCGGCGGCACCGAGGGGGTCCTCCAGACCCATGATCGCCGCCACCTGGACGTGTGCATGGTGGGACAACGTCGCCGCGAGCAGTCCATGGACGGCCTTCGCGCCGTCACGATCGAGTTGGGCGAGCGGGACCCCGTGGCGCACGCCTGGCAGGTAGGTCCACCGCAGCCGGCGGGGGTCGTCGAAGTCGAACTGCAACGATGCCCGGTGCGGTCCCGATGATTCGAGCAGTCTCGAGGCGGCCGTCGCCAGCCGGTCCACGGATTCGTCCACGTCTCGCTCCGCGTCGGCGGGGATGGGGCGTGCGAGCTAGGGGATCGCGCCGATCTCGCGGAGGGCGTCCTTCCAGGCGTCCTGGTCCCGGGCGTGCGGGACCGGACTGTTGTCGGTGTAGGCGACCATGCCGTCGCGGTCGACGATGAACGTGCCGCGGATGGCGGTCCCGAGCCGCTCGTCGAACACGCCGTACGCCTGCGCCACCTCGCCGTGTGGCCAGAAGTCGCTCAGCAGCGGGAAGTCGAACCCCTGCTCGTGTGCCCACCGTTGGTGGGTCGGCGGCGCGTCGACCGAGATGGCAAGCGTCTCGACCTCTTCGTTGCGGAACACCTCGACCGAGTCGCGGATACCGCACATCTCCGCTTCGCAGACACCGGTGAACGACAGCGGGTAGAAGACGATCACGACGTGCTTCTTGCCGCGGTAGTCGGACAGACGCACCGGTTGCCCGGTCTGGTCCCTGAGCTCGAAGTCGGGCGCTTCCTGGCCGATCTGCACGGTCACGGGGGGCTCCTGTCGACGGCGCGGTTGTGCGGCCGCGGCGCGGCAGGCTACTGGCGGCGGGAGCGGACGAACGACCGGTCAGCGCGTGCGCGTCACCTTGGTCAGGCCGCGCGGCGACTCGGGATCGCCGCCCCGCGCCACGGTGACGTGCAGGCACCACAGCTGGGCCGCCACGATCGCGACGATCGGGGACAACCACTCGGCGACACCACCGGGAACGGCGAGCACGTCGTCGGCGACGTGGCGGACGTGCTCCGGCCGGTCGGCGAGCACGAGCGTGCGTGCGCCCTGCTGCCGGAGGCCGGCGAGGGTGTCGAGCATGCCGGCGAGCCACCTGCCGTCGGTGGCGACGGCGAGCACGGGGAAGTCCGGCTCGACCACCGCACGCGGTCCGTGCGCGAAGTCCGCCGGCGACGCCGGCTGAGCCAGCACGTAGGCCAGTTCCTGCAGTTTCAGGGCCCACTCGTGGGCGGTGGCGAGTCCGGTCGCACGGCCGAGCACCGCACAACGGTCGAAGTCGGCCCAGCGCGCCGCGACCTCGGCGACGACCGCCTCGTCGGCGAGCGCGGAAGCCACGGCGTCGGGGACCCGTCCCAGGTCATCGCCGTCGTCCGCGGGGGCCAGGGCGGCGGCGATGAGGGCGACGGCCCCGAGTTGCGCCGTGTACGTCTTGGTCGCCGCAACGGCCCGCTCCGGGCCGGCACCCAGCGCCAGCACCTGGTCGGCGACCTCGGCCAGCGGTGACGCCGGCTCGTTGGTGATCGCGAGCGTCGGTCGGCCCTGGCGGCGGGCCTCGGCGAGTACGGCGACCAGGTCGGGCGACGCGCCCGACTGGGAGATGCCGACCACGACCGCACCATCGAGGCGCGGCGAAGGCGTGCCCTCGGCGAACAGCGCGGGTGCCGCGAGACCGACCGTCAGCCGGGCGCGCTGCCCCCACAGGTACTGCGCGTACCGGGCCGCGTTGTCGGAGGTGCCCCTGGCAGCGATCACGACATGGGTCGGCGCGGCGTCGCGCCACTGCCGGGCGACCGCCGCGGCCGTCGGGTGCTGCGTCGCGAACAGTCGGCGCAGCACCTCGGGTTGTTGGAGGATCTCCTCGTGCGGGGTCACCGGCCGGGCTCCTCCCCCACCGACGACGCCCCACCCAGCTCGGGCGGCAGCGGCAGACGGTCCGGCCGGGGATGCGCGGCCAGGCGACCGGCGACGAAGGTCGCGACGACCTCGAGGTCGGAGGTGAGCACCACGACGTCACCGTGTCCCCCGACGGCCAGGACGCCTCGGCGCCGCTCACCGAGCAGCCCCGCCGGGGTCGCGGTGGCGGCACGCAGCGCGGCGAAGGGGTCGGCGCCGGTGGCCGCCACCAGTTCGCGCAGAGCGCGGTCCATCGTGACGGTGCTGCCGGCGAGTGCCCCGTCCTCGTCACGGACGACCCCGTCCGCGATGGTGACGGTGCGTCCGCCGAGGACCGCTTCCCCGCCGTCGGTTCCGGCGGCGGCGATGGCATCGGTCACCAAGGCGATCCGCCGAGGCCCGAGGAGCCGCCACAGCGCCGCCACGGTCCCCGGGTGCAGGTGCACCCCGTCGACGATGAGTCCGACGACGGCGTCCGGGTCGGCGAGCAGCGCACCGATGGCGCCCGGCTGGCGGGCCGTGAATCCCGACATCGCGTTGCCGAGGTGGGTGCCGGCACGGGCGCCGGCTTCGAGTCCAGCCGTCGCCTCCTCGAAGGTGGCGTCGGTGTGGCCGAGAGCCACGACCACGTCACGACGGACGAGTTCGGCGATGATCCCGCATGCGCCGGGAAGCTCCGGCGCCACCGTCACCAGGACCAGACCGGCGTCGCGGGACCACCCCTCGATCAGTGACGGGTCCGGTGGTCGGAGTGCCTCGGGTGCGTGGGTGCCGCGTTTGGCTGGCGCGAGCATCGGCCCCTCGGCATGCACGCCGAGCGCCGTGGCGCCGACGTGGTCCGCGGGCCGTCGGGCGAGCGCGGTCAGCGCCGCCGCGACCGCCTCGGAGGACGAGGACACGATGGTGGGCACGAAGGCGGTCACGCCCTGGGCGGGCAACCGGGCGGCGAGCTCCCACAGGCGATCGGGCCGCTCACCGAGCTCGGACGTGAGGTCGATGCCGTGACCACCGTTGACCTGCAGGTCCACGAACCCGGGCGCGACGAGCAGCCCGCTCACGTCGACCGTCACGGCCGAGCTGTCGTCGGCGTCGGCGGAACGGACGGGAAGCTCGTCGACGGCGTCCGTACGGATGGCATCGATGCGGCCGTCACGCAGGACGAGGTCGCCGGTTCGTGGGCCGTCGGGAAGCGCCAGCCGACCACCGGTCAGCCGGATCGTCGACCGGGTCATCGGGACCGCCCCACCGGCGCGGAGACGGGGAGGCGACCTGTCGCGGCCGCTTCCCCGCACAGGACCGCGGCCAGTGCGTCGATGGTGGGCGGCAGGATGCCGTAGCTGCAGAGCACGGTCGGGGCAGCCGCGAGGACCTCGAGGTCGGACGGCGTGCGCAACGCCACGGCGACGACGGGGGTGCCCGCGTCGAGGACGGCGCGGACGAGTTCCGCCTGTGCGGGCTCGAGGCTGGCGGCGCTCGTCCCGAGCACGACCATGCCGGCGTCGTGGGCCGCGGACACCGCGGCGGCGGTCTCGGCGCGGTCCGGAGGGTCGGTGACGACGAGGCTGCGCACGCGGGGCAATCGCTCCCGGAGGGCGGCGGCGAGCAGCGGCGGGACGGTCGAGGTCGTGTCGGCCGGTGTCAGGTCGCGTGGCTGCGGCTGGATCACCAGGACCTCGGTCTCCTCGGACACCGAGATGGGCAGGAGCGCGTCGTCGTCGCGGACCAGGGTGATGGATCGCTGCGCCAGTTCGGCGGCGAGTACGGCGTGCTCGGTGCCACCGACGGCGTCCGGCGGCGGTGCCACCAGGGCACCCGCGCGTCGGCGCAGCGCCGTGAGCCGCCGGGCGGACGCGGTGAGACGGTCGGCGTCGAGCAGGCGCCGGTGCAACGCCAGTCGCAACCCGTCTCGGAGCCGGACGTTGGCGTCCTCGTCGTGGCCGCACAAGAGCAGGTCGACGCCGGCGTGGAGGGCGGCGACGGCGTCGACGATCTGGCCGGCGCCCTGCGTCAGGGCCTTCATGTCCAGCGCATCGGTGATGATGACGCCGTCGTGACCGAGCTCTTCGCGCAGCAGACCGGTCATCACCTCGGCCGCCAGGGTGGCCGGCAGGTCGTCGCGACCGGTGAGTGCCGGCACGGCGAAGTGTCCCGACATCACCAGGTCCGGTCCGGCCCGCAGCGCGGCGCGGAACACCGCCAGCTCGCGGGCGTCGAGCACCTCGCGGTCCACGTCGACGGCCGCGAGACGGTGGTGGGTGTCGACGGCGACGGCACCGGTCCCGGGGAAGTGCTTGAGGGTCGCGGCGACGCCGGTGGAACGCACCCCCCGGACGAACGCGGCCGCGAGCCGACCGGCGGCGACCGGCTCGTCCCCGAAGGCGCGCAGACCGAGACCCGGCGCGGTGGGGTCGCTGAGGAGGTCGCAGACGGGCGCGTAGACGACGTTGACGCCGCAGGCGGCGGCCTCGCGACCGATGGCGGCACCGACGCGTTCGGCGAGATCTGGATCGTCGGCGGCGCCCAGCGCGAGGTTGCCCGCGAACGGGGTGCTGTGGTCGCCGAGGCCGAGCAGCTGTCCGCCCTCCTGGTCGATCGCGACGAGCAGCGGCGGGGCGGCGGGCGGTCGTGCCGCCTGCATCGCGTCGGTGAGCGCGCGCAGCTGGTGCGGGGTGTCGACGTTGTCGTGGCGGAACAGGGTGACCCCGGGCACCTCGCCGGCCGCGATCTCGGCCGCCGCGTGCGCGGGCAGCTCGCGGCCAGCATACGCCCGCAGCAGGTGGGCATCGGTCGGGTGGGCCCCGGGAGGCGACCCGGTCGGGTGGGCCCCGGGAGGCGACCCGGTCGGGTGGGCCCCGGGAGGCGACCCGGTCGGGTGGGCCGTCATCCCTTCACCCCGCCGGTGAGCAGGCCCCGGACGAAGTAGCGCTGCATCGTCAGGAACACGACCAGCGGCACCACCATGGACACGAACGCTCCGGCGGTGAGCAGGTGCCAGTCCTCGCCGCGGGTGCCGACGAGCTGCTGCAGCTGGGCGGTGAGGACCGCGACGTCGGAGCTGGTGCCGAGGAAGATGTAGGCCACGAGGAAGTCGTTCCACACCCATAGGAACTGGAAGATCGCGAAGGCGGCCAGCACGGGGGCGGCGAGTGGCAGCACCAGGCGGAGGAACGCGGTGAAGTGGCTGGCCCCGTCCACGTAGGCCGCCTCCATCAGCTCCTTTGGCAGGTCCGCCACGTAGTTGTAGAGCAGGAAGATCGCCATGGGCAGCCCGAACCCGGTGTGCGCGAGCCAGGTGCCGAGGTAGGTGCCCGTCAGGTGCCAGCCCACGTAGAGCTGCAGGAGGGGGACCAGGGTCATCTGCAGCGGGACCACGAGGAGGCCGACCACCACGGCGAACAGCACCTTGCGTCCAGGGAACTCGATCCAGGCGAAGGCGTAGGCGGCGAAGGCGGCCAGGCTGATGGGGATCACCGTCGCGGGGATGGCGATGACCAACGAGTTGACGAAGGCGTCGAACATGCCGCGGTCGCCGAGCACGCTGACGTAGTTGGCCAGCGTCCACTGCGAGGTCTCGAACGGATGGGCGATGGCGGTCCACCAGCCGCTGGTCGCGATGGCGCCGGGTGCGCGCAGCGAGCTGATCAGCAGGCCCGCGGTCGGCAGCGACCACACGAAGGCGATGACCACGACCAGCAGGCGGACGAGCAGCGAACGGCGACCGGGTTCGTGGCCCCGCCGCCGGGATCCGCGGCGCCACCGCAGCGGGCGCGGCTCGCTGCGCCTTTGGGTTCGGCGTCGCTGCGAGGTCGGTGACTCGACCGTCCGCGGCGGGACCAGGGCCGTCATGCGCCCACCCCCTGCCGGTGCATGTTGCGGATGTTGACGACCATGACCGGAACGACCACCAGCAACAGGATCACGGCCAGCGCGCTGGCACGCCCGAAGTTCTGGAACTGGAACATCTCCTTGAACATGCGGGTCGCGACCACCTCGGTCTCGAAGTTGCCGCCCCGTCCCATGACCCAGACGATGTCGAACACCTTGAGGATGGCGATGAAGATCGTCGTGGCGACGGTCAGGATGGTGCCGCGGATCATGGGAACGACGATGCGCCGGAACACGGTGAACTCCCCGGCACCGTCCAGGCGGGCCGCCTCGATCACCTCGCCGGGCACCGACTTGATCGCGGCGGAGAAGATGACCATCGCGAAGCCCGTCTGCAGCCAGATCATGACCACGATCAGGGCGACCGTGTTGAGCGGGCTGATCGAGAGCACCGGGATCGCCTCGAATCCCAGCCCGGTGACGATGGCGTTGAGCAGGCCCGTCTGGGGGCGGTTCGTCGGCTGCCAGGCGTAGACGAAACGCCAGATGACGCTGGCGCCGACGAACGAGATCGCCATCGGCAGGAAGATGAACGTCTTGGCGAGCGCCTCGCGCTTGAGCCGGTCGACCAGGGCCGCGAAGCCCACGCCGATCACGACGCTGCCCAGCGTGCCGAGCACCAGCCAGAGGACGTTGTTGCGGAACGCGAGCAGCATCGCCGGGTCGGTGAGCGCGAAGCGGTAGTGGGCGAGCGTGAACTCGCCGGCCCGGTTGGTGAGGCTCTGGCGGATGGTGCCGATCGTCGGCACGACGAGGTAGATCGCGATGAGGGCGACCGCCGGACCGACGAACAGCCACGGACGCACCTGCTCCCGCACCTTATCGCCGAACACCGTGTCGATGGCGTGGTTGGCGGTCACGAACAACGCCCACACCCCACCCACGCCGACGAGCAGGGCGACGCCGGCACCTCCGAGCTTGCGCGACGCCGGGGTGAGGCCGCGCGACGCGACCGCCTCGGCCGAGGCGTCGGCGCCCAGCAGGCCGAGGATCCGGCTCACCGCACGGTCGGTCGCCAGCGGGTCGGCGAGGAATCCCACGCTCCACCACAACAGGGCGACCACGACGCCGAGGGCCGCGAGGGCCAGGAGCGCCCGGGCAACCCTGGCCGGGCGACCAGATCGCCCGTCGAAGGTGACGCTGGCCACGATGCACCCCCTCCCGGGTGGTGGGGGTGCCGGATCGACCGTCTCCGGTCGTTCCGGCACCCCTGGTGGGTGATTCCCGAGGACTCCGGACCGGCGGACCGACCAGAGCGCCCGAGCTTGTACGGCCTACTCCTCGCCGTCCCATTCCAGGGCGTCGAGTCGGGCCAGGATCTCGTCGGTGTTGCCGCCCCCTGCCCGGATCCAGTCGACCATCGCGGCGTTGAAGGCCGATCCGACCGCGGCGGGCATGCCGTCGGAGGCGTCGTCGCGCAGGGTGGACGCTGCGGCCAGGATGGCTGCGGACTCCTGCGAGGAGTAGTCCTGGTACCAGTCGTCGGGCACGCTCTCGTTGGGCGAGATGAACCCGCCGGCAGCGATCATCGGCTCGACGGCGGCCGGAGTCGCGAGGAACTCGAGCAGGGCCCGGACCGGTTCGCGGTCGTTGAACGCCACGAACTGGTCCGCGGCGCCGAGCACCGGGGTGCCGTAGGCGTCCTCGATCGGGGGCAGGACGAAGAACTTCGCGTCCTCGCCCGCGGACAGGCGCTCCGCCTCGGGGTCATCGGCCGATGCGTTCGGGTCGGCGAGGAAGAAGTCGGCGATCCAGGTGGCCTGCTTGTGGAACCAGCAGTCCGGACCGTCCTGGCCGTGGAACATCGGCAGCGGGGTCGCGCCGACCCAGGTCTCGTTCATCCAGGTCGGCCCGCCATAGGCGTAGCCGTCCGTGAAGAACAACTCGGCGGTGCGCTCGAACGCCTCGGCGACCTCGGGATCCGAGAAGTTCCGCTCGCCGGCGGCCCACTCGTCGTAGACCTCGGGCGGTGCGGTGCGCAGCAGGACGTCCTCGACCCAGTCGGTCGCGGGCCAGCCGCTGAAGTCGCCGTGCTCCACGCTGATGCACCACGGGCTGGACCCGCTCGCGACGATCTTGTCGGAGAGGGCGGTCAGCTCGTCCCAGGTGGTCGGAACCTCGTAGCCGGCGTCCTCGAACGCCTGCGCCGGGTACCAGACCACGGACTTGGTGAAGGCGCCCCAGGTGATGCCGTAGACGTCGCCGTCGGCACTGGTCATCTCCAGCCAGGCGTCCCCGAAGTCGGCACCGAGCTGGTCGCTGTCGATCCAGTCGCCGACCGGTACGAGGTGGCCGTTCCCGGCCAACGTCCGCATCAGCCCCGGTTGGGCGACCTGGGCCACGTCAGGTGGGTTGCCGCCCTCGGCGCGGGCAACCAGGGTGGTGGTGTAGTCGGCGACACCGTCGATCTGCACGGTGATACCGGTGGCGTCCTCGAAGGGGCGCACGGCCTCGGTGAACCGTTCGCCGTCCTCGGCGATCCACTGGCTGAGCACGGTGACGGTCTCGCCCTCGTAGGCGCCCTCCAGCGCGTCGGCCAGGTGGGTGTAGCCGGCGGGGACGTCGAATGCGGGCTCGCCCGCGTCGGTGTCCTCGCCGTCGTCGTCGGTCGCTGCGCTGTCGTCGTCGGTCGCTGCGCTGTCGTCGGTGTCGGCGTCCTCGTTGCCTTCGGCGCTGCTCGGTTCGCCGTCGGCCTCGGGGGCGGGGTTCGCGCACGCGCCTGCGAGCAGCGTTATGGCTGCCCCGGCCGCGAGCGCCGCTCGCATCCCTCTACGCATGGTCCCTCTCCATCCATCTCGTCTTGCCAGTGCCCGTCGGGAGTCAGCCCGGCGTGGCTGGATTCATCGCGACGACCGGTGTCGCCGCGTCTTCGAGAGGTCGCGCGGTGGCTCCCACCAACGCGGCCGCACCCACCGCACCGAGCGGACCCTCCGCCGGTGCACACCTGATGCGCTCGGGTCCCAGGAGGAACCCGGCGACTTCGGAGCGGGACGCCTGCTCCGCGAGACGCCCCCGTACGGCTTGCAACAACGGTTCGCCGATGCGACCCACGCCGCCGCCCAGCACGGCCACGTCGGCGCCGTACGCGACGACCAACCAGGTGATGGCCGTCGCCAGATGAGCGGTGACCTCGTCGGCGAGGACGCGCGCGTCGGGATCGCCGACGGTCGCGCGGCGGAACAGGTGCGCGGCCGCCTCGGCGCCCCCGGCGGGCCAGCGATCGCGCAGGGCGCCACCCGACACCAGGGCCTCGAGGCAACCGCGTTGACCGCACCGGCAGGCGGGACCAGTCGGGTCGACGACGACATGACCGATCTCGCCCGCCATGCCGTTTCGGCCCCGATGGATCCGGCCGTCGATGACGACCCCGGCCGCCACGCCGGTGCCGATGCCGAGGAAGACCAGGACGTCGGCGTCGGGGGCGAGATGCACGTGGGCGCCGAGCGCGGCCGCGCGGGCGTCGTTCTCGACCTCGACGTGGGCGTCGAAGGCGGCGGCGAGCCGGCTGCCCAGCGGAAGGCGGACGCCGTCGATGCCGAGGTTGACGGCCAGTCCGACCGAGCCGTCGACGCGGTCGACCTGGCCCGGGATGCCCACGCCGATCCGGTCGACACCGCCGGTGGGCGCCACGCGTCGGATCGCTTCGATCGTGCCGTCGACGAGCGCGGCACCGGGACGGGTCGGCACGAGTGCGTGCCCCTCGATCCCGCCGTCGGGTCCGATCCGCACCACTTCGGTCGTCGAACCGCCGATGTCCACGCCGATGGCGGTCATGGCCGCACCATCCCGAGTTCGCCGGCCAACACCAGGGCGTGCGCGCCGTCGAGCACCAGGTCCTCGGCGTCGACCGCCGCACGCACGTCGACGTCGTGGGCCAGGCGCGGCAACAGACAGTCGCCGACCACCTGCCGCACCCGCTCGGCGAGCGCTTCACCGACGCCGGGGATCTCGACCGACAGCACGACGTCGGAGACGTCGACGATGGCGATCATGTGGGCCACGACCGAACCCAGATGGTCGGCCGCGAGATCCAACGCTGCCCGCACCGGCGCCCCACCGGCCGCCAACAACGCGGCGAGATCGGTAGGCGGGTGCGCGAGGTCGAAGCCGCCCGCGGCCAGGATCGGGCGCAGGCTCGCCACGGTCTCGAGGCAGCCGTTGTTGCCGCACGAACACGGCGCCCCGTCGGGCACCACGACGAGATGTCCGACCTCGCCGGCTGCTGCCCGACTGCCCGCGTAGGGGCGGCCCCCGAGCACCAGGCCGGCGCCGACACCGGCACCGATCCGCACGAGGGCCAGGCCGTCGCGCCCCTCGGGCAACCGGCCGAACTCGACCAGTGCGGCCGCATCCGCGTCGTTGGCGACCCAGACCGACAACCCGGTCCGTGCCTGCAGTTGCGCGCCGAGCGGCCGGTCGTGCCAACCGAGGTTCGCCGCCTCGACGACGGTGCCGTCGGCGTGCACCAGGCCGGGCGTGCCGATGCCCACGCCCGCGATCGGCGCGCTCGCCTGCGCGGCGAGGTCCTCGATGAGGTCCGCGAGGGCGGCGACGAGTTCGTCGCCGTGCATCGGCTCGTGCAGCGTGCCCGACGCGAGCGGCCGACCGGCGAGGTCGCTGAGCAGCCCGACGACGACGTCGGTGCCCACGTCGATGGCGACGACCTGGCGGGCCCCTGCGTCGATGGCGAGCAGCGTGGGCCGCTTCCCGCCGGCCGACTCCCCCGGCCCGGCCTCGACCACCAGCCCGTCGTCGACGAGCTGGTCGATCAGGGAGGAGATGGTGGGGCGGGTCAGTCCGGTGAGCCGCGCGAGGTCGGCGCGGGTCACCGCCGTGCCCGAGGCGACGGCGTGCAGGACGGAGCGGCGGTTGACCTCGCGAGCCTGTTGCCCCGAGGCCGTACGGACCGAACGCAACGGTCCGACCAGCAGGTCAGCCACGTCCCGTCCTCCCCTCGGTCTCCCAACCGGCGCGTCGTCGCGCTCCCCCAGCGACGAACTTCGTTAGGAAACAAAACTAACACTGGTGAAGCGCGCCGGTCAAGGGTTTCCCGCGCCCACTTCGGCGGGTCGAGGCGGCGCCACTTCGGCGGGTCGAGGCGGCGCCCGGTCGGCTACGGCGCGGGCGGGGCCAGGGGCGCCAGCAGCGGGATCGCCGCGACCTTGTCAGGCGTGAGTTGCTCCCAGTGGATCCGCCCGGCACGCCAGTCCCCCGTGCGGGGCACTCGCAGGACCCGTTCGGGCGTGACGATCAGGTCGACCCGCACGTCGTGGTCGGCCCGGGGGATGCCTCCGGCGGGCAACACCTGCAGTTCATGCACCGTGGTGGCGACCAGCGTCCCCGGCCCGATCATCCCGGCCTCGCAGGCGAGGGCGAACTCGAGGTCACTGAAGCCGCCGCCCTTGCCGAGCCGGGTCCCGTCCTCGGCGACCGCGACACAGCCGGTGACGACCAGGTCCACCGGTTCGAGTTCGGTCACCGCGACGGTGCGGGCGCTGGCCGACGCACCCTTGATCGACGAGGCCCTCCGGGGCGTGTCGGCGAGGTGGTCGGGGTCGAGGAGGAAGAACGGGTCCTCGCCGGCCAGCCGCGGCACTGCCATGTAGACGAGCTTGCCGTCCTCGAGCGCCCGCTGGCGCACCGGCCACTGGGGACTGTCCGGATTGGCCTTCAGCGTCGCCGCCGTCTGCCACTCGTCGGTACCACGGAGCCGCTCGGCTGCCGCCTCGGCGCCCACGAAGTTGCTGATGCGGTGGTGCGCACCGGGGAAGCGGGTCACCTTCGCCGCGGCGAGCGCGTCCCACGTGCGGCTTCGCAGCGCGGCCTTGCGGTCCAGCAGGTCCCGGTCGCCGACGGCGTCGTGGTCATGGCGCTTCGGCGTCCGCGCCACGCTCAGCCCACCGTCGCCGCGGGGGGGCGATGCTCGTCGGCCGCGCCGCCCTCGTCGTCGGCGCGGTCGACGCCCGGACCTGAGGGTCCGGTCGGGTCCGGGAGGCGGAGCAACCGGGGTCGGTCGTCGACGGTCGCCGGCAGGACGCCACGCTCCTCGCGGACCTCCTCGATGCGCTCGAGTTGGCGTTCGAGCTGGCGTCGACGCGTGGTGGCGAGACCGTCGTAGGTGCGTCGGACGGTGTCGAGCTGTCGTCCGAGCTTGTCGACCTCGTCGGTGTAGCGACCCCATTGCTGCGTGAAGCCGGACAACAGCGCCACGATCTGGTCCGAGGTGCGCTGCAGGGCGACGCCGTCACAGGCCTGACGGACGACCGCGAGCACGGCGAACAGCGTCGAGGGCGAACACATGACCACACCCTGGCGAAGCGCGTCGTCGAGCAGGGTCGGGTCCTGTTCGTGCACGTAGCCGTAGACGTGTTCGTTCGGCAGGAACAGCACCACGAAGTCCAGCGTGCCCGCATCGGGATCGACGTACCCACGGATCGCCAGCTCCTTCACGCGGCCCCGGACGTCGCGCAGGAACGCCTTGCGGCACTGCTCCCGGTCGGACTCGCCGTCGCACTCGAGCATGGCGAGGTAGTTGGCCAGCGGGAACTTCACGTCCATGTGCAGGCACAGTTCACCGGGCAGCAGGAACGTCACGTCGGGACGGCTGCCCGAGGCCAGGGTGCGCTGGGTCACGTAGTTGACGCCGTGCTTGAACCCGGCCGCGGTCAGGACGTCCTCGGCCATGCGCTCACCCCACTGTCCACGGGCCTGCGACGAGGTGAGCGCCTCGCGGATGGCACCGGTCGTGGCGGCCAGCTGCGCATGTGTCCGGGTCACGCCCTGGAGTTGCTCACGGACCTGACCGAGCTGGTCGGCCCGCTCCGACTCGAGCGTGCGGACCAGGTCGACGACCTGACCGAGGGTCGTCCCCATCCGCTGCAGCTCGGCGTCGATCAGCGCCTTGCGCCCGTCGAGTTCGGCGACGCCGGTGCGGTTGGTCGCCGCCACCTGCCGGTCGGCCTCGGCCACCAGCGCCTGGATCGCGTGCTGCAGATCGTCGCGACGCGCCACCGCGGCGTGCTCGGCCGCCTGCTGCTGTTGGGCGAGCAGTTCACCACGCAGCCCGTCGATCAGGACCTGGGCGTCGTCGCGCTGCTGGCGCGACATCCACCAGGCCACGGCCAGCCCGACGACGGCCGCCGCCAGCGTGGCGGTCAGCATCGTGGTCAACATCGGTGTCCCCCTGCGCGTTCGGTGGGAGCACCGTACGAACCGGGTGTGACACGACCGCGGATTTCCTCCCGCCTGGCCATGTCGCGGCAGATCGTCGATGTCGCGGCAGATCGTCGACCGTGCGGGGCTGGCGCGACATGGACGCGGAGCTGCGACATGGCGGTGGCCCGGCCCGTCAGGCCTCGTAGTCGTCGGGGAACGGCTCCTTCTCGACCAGTTCGGGCGCCTCGGGGTCCCATTCGGGTTCGCGCCGGACCGGCTGGACCGCGGTCGACGGGAAGTCGCGGAGCGGGCCGCTCGGTTCGGCGTCCCACTTGGCGAAGGTCAGCGGGGTCTGCAGGTACAGGGCCAACAGCTCACCGGTGGCCACGATCGCATCGAGGTGCGTGCGCTCCCACCCGTGGGTGGCGTCGACGCCGAACCCGAGCAGCGCGGCGCGCGTCTCGGCGCCCGCCTCGAGGGCGGAGGCGACGTCCGAGCGGTAGAACCGGAACACGTCGCGATGCGCCTCGATGCCGTGCTCACGGGCCAGGCCGTGCAGCTTGCGCGACAGGTGGTAGTCGAAGGGGCCGTGCAGGTCCTGCATCGCGATGGAGACGCCCGTCTCCGTGGAGTGCTGGCCCGGCGCGACCACCGCGGCGTCGACCGACACCAATTCCGCGACGTCGTGGTACAGCCCCGACGATGCGCCGTGCCCGACCTCCTCGGCGGTCGTGATCAGCAGGTGGGCCCCGACCTCGAGCTCCTCGCCACGCTCGAGCAGCGCCTTGAAGGCGGCCAGGGTGGCCGCGACCCCGGCCTTGTCGTCGAGGTGCCGCGAGGTGACGAAGCCCGAGCGCGTGATGACCGGGAAGGCGACCTGTGCCACGAAGTCGCCGACCTGGATCCCGAGGTCGGCGAGATCCTGCGCGCTGGACACCCGTTCGTCGACGCGCACCTCGACGTGTTCCCAGCCGATGGGGTGGGTGTCGATGTCGTCGCCGAACGCGTGTCCCGACGCCTTGGTCGGCAGCACGGTGCCGGTGAACACGTGCTCGGGGTCGTCGGTCAGGATCGTGACCCGGCTGCCCTCGGAGAAGCGGGAGCTGTGGGTGCCGACCGGCACGATCGCGAGCCGGCCGTTGTCCTTCAACGCCTGGACCATGCACCCGATCGTGTCGGTGTGCACGACGACGGCCCGGTCCAGCGTGCCCTCCTCGCCGTCGAGGCTGCCCACCATCACGCCGCGTCGGGTGACCTCGAAGGGCAACCCGATCTCCTCGAGGCGCTCCCCGACGTGCTGCATGATCACATCGGTACGGCCGGAGGGGCTCGGGATGCGCAGCAGCTCGAGCAGGACCTCCTGCATCCATTCTACGTCGAGGTCGAGCTTCTTCACGTCACTCATGTCGTCTTTCCGCAGGTTCGTTACGGGCGGTCGGAATCGACGTCGGCGAGGGCCCGCGACGCACCCAACGCTACCCGGCGGGCAGCGTGGCGTGCCGCGCCGGCGGGTCGGCGAGTGCCTCGGCCACGGCGGGCAGGACCCGGCCGAGTGACGCGTCGACCTTGATCGCCGCGAGCGCGTCGCCACGGGTGACGCCGCGGCTCACGATCGCGATCGGCAGACCCCGACGACGTGCGGCGGTCACGAACCGGAACCCCGACCCGACCATCAACGACGAGCCGAGGACCAGCAAGGCCGCCGAGCGGTCGAGCAGGCCGAGCGCGGCGCGGAAGCGCTCGGACGGCACGTGCTCCCCGAAGAACACCACGTCGGGCTTGAGCACCCCCTCACATCGCCGGCAGGCGACGACCCGGAACCCGGCGACCACGTCTTCGGCGATGACGACGTCGCCATCGGGGCGGTGGCTCCGCGCACCGGCCGCCACCCGCTCGCGGAACCCCGGGTTGACCGCATCGAGGCGCAGTCCGAGCTCGAGTCGTGGCCGGCGGACGTCGCAGTCGAGGCACGCGACGGCGTCGAGGCGGCCGTGCAGGTCGATCACGCCGGCCGTGCCCGCGGCGGTGTGCAGTCCGTCCACGTTCTGGGTCACGACCCCGCGGACGTGTCCGGCCGCTTGCAACGCCGTCACGGCGCGGTGCGAAGCGTTCGGCCTTGCCGCGGCGATCCGGGGCCAGCCCAGGTGGCTGCGGGCCCAGTACCGCCGTCGCTCGTCGTGGCTGCCGACGAAGCGCTGGTAGGTCATCGGCGAGACGTGCCGCATGCGGCCGCTCGCGTCCCGGTAGTCCGGGATCCCCGAGTCGGTCGAGATGCCGGCCCCCGTGACGACCAGGGCCGGGCCCGCGGCGAGCAGCTCGGTGAGCGCCTCGGTCTGTCGCTGCACGGCCGGCGTCATGACGCCAGGCTACCGCCACCCCGGGCGGTGCTGGGGGCTCGCCCTGGTGGTCGGCCGCGCGCGATGGGAGGATGCTGGCCGTACCACGACGCCGCCGCGGCGCCGGTGAACCGAGGCTGACCAATGACCGGCACGGCCCCCACCCGATCCCGTCCGTCACCGTCGAACATCGCGGCGATCGTCGTCGCCGCGATCCTGCAGCTCGGCGTCGGGTTCTTCACCCTCTCCAGTGGCCTGGTCGCGCCGCTGTGGGCCGTCCTGGTGTTGGGTGTGGTCTGGATCGCCGCGGTGGTCATCCTGGTCCGGCTGGCACGGACCCGTCCGCTGCTGACGCCGCTCGTCCCGCTCGCCAACGCGGCCGTGTGGTTGGGGGTGCTGACCTTCGGTGAGGCGGTGCTGGGCTGGACCGCCTGACGCGTGCGGTCCGGCGCCCTCCCGGCCGGAGGTCGCCCGCGGGTACCTTCCACGCTCCACTCGACCAGGCCTGAGCGTTCGTGAGCGACCACGAAACCAGCACGACCGTCTGCTATCGCCATCCTGACCGCGAGGCGACGCTGCGTTGTTCGCGCTGCGACCGTCCGATCTGCACCGATGACATGATCGAGGCCCCGGTCGGCTACCAGTGCCCCGAGTGCGCCCGTGGCGGCCAACCCGTCCGCGGCCTGCGCGACCTGCTGGTTCGACCGCTGGTGAGCCAGACCCTCGTGGGTGTCATCGCGGTGGTCTACCTCGTGAGCATGGCGGCCCCGCTGACCCGCCAGTTCGGGCTGGTGCCGGCACTGGCGGGCGTCGAACCGTGGCGATTGGTGACGAGCGCATTCCTGCACGTCGGACTGATCCACATCGGCTTCAACGCGCTGCTGCTGTGGCGCCTCGGCGAGATGCTCGAGCCCGTGCTCGGTCACCTGCGGTTCGGGGCGCTCTATCTGGCCGGTCTGGCCGGCGGCGCGCTCGGCATCGTGGGCCTGGGATGGCTCACCGCGTACACCCCGCTCGCGGAGGTGCCGCTGCTCGGCTGGGTGTTCGCCACGTCCCCCGTCGGCGTCACCGTCGGCGCGTCCGGCGCGGTGTTCGGTCTGATGGGCGCCGCCATGGCCGGGATGCGTGCCCGCGGCGTCGACCCGTGGCGCACCGACGTGGGCAGCCTGGTTCTGCTCAACCTCGTGATCACCTTCGTGTTGCCGGGAATCTCGGTCGGCGGACATCTTGGCGGCCTGCTCGGCGGCTTCCTGGCCGGAAAGGTGCTGTTCGTCGAGGCCTCACGCGCCCGCGCCGCGGCCGTGCGCACGATCGTCGCCGCCATCGCCGTCCTGCTCGTGAGCATGCTGCTCTTCTGAGCCTCTGCGGGTCGGGACCGCCGGCGCCCGGTCGCGGTTGGTCCGCACCACGTAGGTGGCGACCGCGACGATGACGCCGGCGACGGCGATCCCCAGCACCCCGACCCGTGCCGTGACCGCGTCGAGGTACTGGCGCGAGGTCGAGGTCTGGTCGGTCAGCACGATGGCGACGAAGACCGCGGCGCTGAGGGTGAGCAGCCCGGTCACCGCACGCGCCCACCCGCCGTCGAGGCCATGACGCTCCCGGATGATCCGGCCGGCCTTGACGATCCGGCGCACCCGCAGGACGCGCAGGGCGCCGACGGCGCGGACGGCCCGTGCCAGGCGCAGCAACTGCACCGGCCCGAGCGCGAGCACGATCGCGGGGACCAGCAGCACCGTCAGTCCGACGAGCCAGCGATTCCGCCGCAGCCACGCCCGCTTGTCGCCCGCGAGTGCCAGCAGCACCACCGTCTCGGCCACCAGCACGCCCCCGGAGACGAGGTTGAGCGTCGCCCCGGCCGTGGCGTACGGCTCCTCGAACAGGGTCAGGAACGTGGCCGGGACCGAGGCCAATGCCGCGACGAGCACCGGCACGGCCAGTCGCGCGGCCAGCCGATCCGCACGATCGGCGCGGTCGGCGGTCGGCGTCGGCGCGGTTGACAGGGCGGCTCCCGGAGGTCACTTGGGACGGCGCGAGACGATAGCGGCGTCTCCGCCTCCGCCTCCGCGTAGACGCGGCGGCCCGCCGGCCCGGCCGGCTGACCGTGTCGCCGTTCGAATGCCGGCGACCCGGCCGCCTATCGTCCGTCGCCACCCGAGGCACATGACGGCACCGCCGGAGCGGACACGACGACAGGGACGGGCATGGCGGGCACCTTGACCAAGATCGCGGGGGCACTGGCGGCGCTCGCGCTGGTGCTGTTCGTCGTCAGCCTCGTGTTGGACGCCCTACGGTGGCTGCTGATCATCGCCGCCGTGGTGCTGCTGGTCGCGGCGCTGCTCGGCTGGCGCGGCAAGCGCGACGACGCCGGACGGGGCTAACCCGCGTCCGCGTCCTGCGACGTGGCGTGGTCGGTCGAGGGTCCGGCCGGTTCCCATCCCCGTGGCAGCGCCCGCGTGGCCGGGAAGAGCAGGTCGATGAACTTCTGCGCGGTCGGTTGCGGCTCGTGGTTGGCCAGGCCGGGGCGCTCGTTCGCCTCGATGAAGACGTAGGTGTCGCCCGCCACGTCGGGCACCAGCAGGTCGAGCCCGACGACGGGGATCTCGAGCTTCCGACTGGCGAGGACGGCCGCCTCGGCGAGGGCCGGGTGCAGCTTCTCGGTGACGTCGTGGATGGTGCCGCCGGTGTGCAGGTTGGCCGTCCGCCGGACCTCGAGCTCCTCGCCCTTCGGAAGCACGTCGTCGAGGGCGTAGCCGTTGTCGAGGCACGCCTTCTCCGTCACGGCGTCCATCGGGATCGCGGCCTCACCACCCGTGGCAGCCTCGCGACGCCGCGAGGTGGACTCGATCAGGTCGCGCACGGTGTGCTCCCCCGTACCGACCACGGTGGCTGGCCGGCGCACGGCGGCGGCGACGACCTGGTGACCGATGACCACGATGCGCAGGTCCTGACCGGCGACACACTCCTCGAGCAGCACGTTCGGGCAGTACGTCTCGGCGAAGCGCACGGCTTCGCGGAGCTCGTCGACCGTGGTCACCCCGACGGTGATGCCCTGCCCCTGCTCGCCGCGTGCCGGCTTCACGACCAGTTCGCCGAGCTCCTCGAGCAGCTGCTCGTCCTCGTCGCCGCCGGTGGCGACCCCTCCGCGTGGCACGTTGAGACCCGCCTCGGCGAGCAGCCGGTTCGTGAGTCGCTTGTCGTCGCACTTGCTCATCGCCACCGCGGTGGTCAGCTCCGACAGCGACTCGCGCGTCTGCACGCTGCGGCCCCCGTGGGTGAGCTGCAGCAGCCCACTCTCGGCGTCCAGCACCTCGACCGAGATGCCACGCCGCAGCGCCTCGTCGGCGATCAACCGCGCGTACGGATTGAGGTCGTCGAGCCGCTCGGCCGGCGCCGCCGCGAACAGGCGCTCGTTGATGGGGTTCTTGCGCTTGACGCAGAACACCGGCACCCGCACGAACCCGAGCTTCTCGTACAGCTTGATGGCCGGTGCGTTGTCGTGCACCACCGAGAGGTCGAGATACGCCCGGCCGCGCGCCTTGAACCGGTCGAGCAGGGTGCCGACGAGCGCCTTTCCGACCCCCGGTCGCGCCGACTGCGGATCGACCGCGAGGCACCACAGGCTGGTTCCGTCCTCGGGGTCGTTGAAGGCGAGGCGGTGGTCCACCCCGGTCACCGTGCCGATGATGTCGCCCGTGTCGGCGTCCTCGGCCACCAGGTAGGTGAAGGTCGCGGTGCGCTGGTTCGCCCACAGCACGTCGGTCGGGGCGACGACCATGCCGGCCGCCGTGTAGATGCGGTTGACCGCCTCGGCGTCGGTCTCGGACCGCATGTCGCGCACGATCACGCCGCGCACCGGGTCGCGTGCCGCCCGGTGCTGGTGCAGCCACATCCGGTAGGTGTGGCTCGGGTCGATGAACAGCTCCTGCGGGGCGTGCGCCACCAGCACGTGGGGCTCGCGCACGTACAGGCAGATGTCGCGCCGCCCGGGCTCCTCGCCGCCGACGACCTTGACGAGGTCCTCGTGCGTGGCGAAGGTCTGGCCGAAGATCAGCCGGCCCCAGCCGCACTCGAGGGCGACCTCGGGAACCAGGTCGGCGGTCAGATGCGGCGGCCGGACGTCCCACGACCGGGTGGAGAGCCGGTCACCGTGATTGGGCTTGGAGGCGTCGCGTACGTGCCCGCGGGCGGCCCGGATGCCCCGCTCGTAGGAGGGGTTCACCGGGTCTCCCTGGGCACCGACCCGCGACTCCCGACGCGAGGTCACGGGCGCACGTCGTGCGTCTGCAGCCACATCTCGAGCAGGGCGAGCTGCCAGAGCTTGTTGCCGCGTAGTGGCGTCAGCTGCCCGTTGGGGTCGTCGAGCAGGCGCTGGACCTCGGCCTGCTGGAACAGGCCACGCGCACGCGCTTCCGGCGCGTGCAGGGCGTCGCGGACGAGATCGAGGTACGGGCCCTGCAGGTGCTTGAGCGCCGGTACCGGGAAGTACCCCTTCGGGCGGTCGATGACCTCGTTCGGGATGACGCGTCGCGCCGCCTCCTTGAGCACGCCCTTGCCCTCCTGCGCCAGCTTGAGCTCGGGCGGGATCCGGGCCGCGATCTCCAGTACCTCGTGGTCGAGGAACGGGACCCGGGCCTCGAGCCCCCAGGCCATGGTCATGTTGTCGACCCGCTTGACGGGGTCGTCGACCAGCATGATCTGCGAGTCGAGGCGCAGCGCCATGTCGGTCGCGCTCTGGGCGCCGGGCATCGCGAAGTGCTCGGCGACGAGCGCCCGTGAGACGTCGTGGTCGATCTGGTAGTCGGGACCGACCAGGGCGGCCATCTCGGCGTGCGGACGGTCGAAGAACGCCTCGGCATAGCGGTCCACCGCGGCGGCGACGAGGTGCTCGCGGTCCGCCTCGCCGATCTCGTCGGTGAGCGCCTGCATGGGCGGATACCAGTGGTAACCGGCGAAGACCTCGTCCGCGCCCTGGCCCGACTGCACGACCTTGACGTGCTGGCTGACCTCCTGGCTCAACAGGTAGAACGCCACGGCGTCGTGGCTGACCATCGGCTCGCTCATCGCGTGGATCGCCTGGCCGAGCGCGGGCAGCATCCGCTCGGTGTCGATCCGCAGGCGGTGGTGGTTGGTGCCGAAGTGCTCGGCGATGACGTCGGAGTACTTGAACTCGTCGCCCTCCTCGCCCCCGAACGACTCGAAGCCGATCGAGAACGTGTTCAGGCCCCTCTGGCCGGCCTCGGCGAGCAGACCGACGACCAGCGACGAGTCGAGCCCGCCGGAGAGCAGCACGCCCACCGGCACGTCGGCGACCAGGCGCCACTGCACCGCCTTGCGAAGGGCATCGAGGGTGGCGTCCTCCCAGTCGCGCGCCGACCAGTCGGCGCGGTCGGGGTCGCGGGTGAAGTCGGGACGCCAGAACTCGGTGGTGGTCCGGGAACCGTCGGCCTCGATCGCGATGGTCGTCGCGGGGGGCACCTTGCGGACGCCGTTGAGGATCGTGCGTGGAGCCGGCACCACCGAGTGGAAGGTCAGGTAGTGGTGCAACGCGACCGGGTCGATGGACGTGTCGATGTCGCCGCCCGCAACCAGCGCGGGCAGGCTCGACGCGAATCGGATGCGGGAGGGCTCGTCGACGATGTACAGCGGCTTGATCCCGAACCGGTCGCGACCGAGGAAGGTGCGCCCCGTCGCACGCTCGTGGATCACGAACGCGAACATGCCCTGCAGGCGCTCGACGAACCGGTCCCCCCAGGCGTGGTAGGCCTTGAGCACGACCTCGGTGTCGGAGGTCGAGAAGAAGTCGTAGCCCTCCGACTGCAACTCCTCGCGCAGCGGCTGGTAGTTGTAGATGCAGCCGTTGAAGACCAGGGTCAGTCCGAGTCCGGCGTCGTGCATCGGCTGGTTGCCGCACGTCGACAGGTCGATGATCGACAGGCGACGGTGCCCCATCGCGATCGCCCCGGCCGACCAGATGCCCTCGCTGTCGGGACCACGCGAGATCATCCGGCCCGTCATCCGGTAGACGGCGCCCACGTCGGGCGTCGCACCGTCGAGGCGGAGTTCTCCGCTGAAACCGCACATGTCGAGGCATCCCTTCACTGGCGTGGTGCCGACGCCGATCACGCTCGACCGGCGTTTCGGACCCACGGAAGTCGATCGACGCACGGAGCGGTTGCCCCGGCCCTCCTGAGCCTGTCGCCCGCCCGCTACCCCCTCAACCCTCGGGCACTGGCCGGAAGGGAAGACCCTCGGGTTGCGCCGCGCGCGGACACCTCCAACGGCCGCGCTGCGCTGGCGCACGGGCGACGCGGAGGATGCGTCCAGACGGCCGTCGGTGGGCGCGTGCCTTGTAGATTCGCCGCCCCCTCGATGCCTGGAGCCCCACGTGCCCCCGTTCCGCCTGGTCGACGCGTTCACCGACGCCGCGTTCGCCGGTAACCCCGCCGGCGTCGTCGTTCTCGACACCCCGCAGCCGGTCGGTTGGATGCGCGCCATCGCCGGTGAGGTCCAGGCCTCCGAGACGGCGTTCCTCGTGCCCGACACCGCGAATGCGGACACCTGGAAGCTGCGCTGGTTCACGCCGACCACCGAGGTGGACCTGTGCGGTCACGCCACGCTCGCCGCCGCGCACGTGCTGTGGCAGGACGGGTTGGCGGACCTGGACGCCACCCTGCGGTTCACGACCCGCGTCGGTGACCTGCGGGCGAGGACCGATCAGGGGGAGATCCTGCTGGACCTGCCGGCCTGGCCCGTGCGGCCGCACCCGGCCCCCGCCCGACTCGAGCAGGCGCTGCGCACCGGCGGCGGACGCTACCTCGGACGCACCGCGGGCAGTGCCGGCGAGGACAACACCGGCGCGGAGCAGGCGAACGATGTCGTCCAGCTTCCGGACGAGACCGCCGTCCGGGACCTGCGCCCCGACCTCGACGAGGTGGTACGGCTCGGCGCCTCCGGGCTGATCGTCACCGCGCCCGCGGACGGCGAGGTCGACTTCGTCTCGCGCTACTTCGCCCCGACGCTGGGTGTCCCGGAGGACCCGGTCACCGGTTCGGCGCACGCGACGCTCGGGCCGTGGTGGGCCGAGCAGTTGGGCCGCAACGACCTGCGGGCCCGGCAGCTGTCGCGTCGTGGCGGGCGGCTGCGGGTCCGGGTCGACGGCGACCGCGTCCACGTCGGCGGCCTGGCGGTGACCGTCATCACCGGCGAGGTCATCGCCTGAGGTCGACGCCCAGCCGCTCCTCGAGCCAGGTCGCCGCGCGCTGCCACAACGGCTCGACGGGATCGATGACGGCCATGTGGTCGGCTGGTCCGGTGAACACCTCGACCTCGTCGCCCGCGGCGCGTACGGCGTCCGCGTAGGCCGCGGTCTGTGTCGGCGGCACGCTCTCGTCGTCCTCGCCGTGCACCAGCAGGACCGGGACACCGTGCCCGACCAGTCCCAGCGGATCGGCGAGTTCCCAACGTTCGGGGACCGTGTCCGAGCCGCCGCCGAGCAGGTCGGCCATCGCGCCGTTGCCCATGCCGGCCCGTTCGCCACCACGGAGGTCCGCGACCGGCGCGAGGCCGACCACCGCGGCGAGTGGCACGCGTGGGCCTGCGCCGACGGCGCCGGCCGGGAGCCGGGACCGACCGGCGGCCCACAGCGCCAGCTGACCACCGGCGGAGTGGCCGACCACGGCGACGCGCCCGAGATCGACGGGGGCGTCCAGGTCGCCCAGCCGGTCGACGCCGTCGGCGACGTCCTGGAGGGTCGCCGGCCAGCCGCCGCGGTCCTCCTCACGGATCACGACGTCGGGCGGCGGGACTCGCCGGTACTCGAGGTTCCACGCGGCCAGCCCGCGCCGGGCCAGGTCACGCGCCAGCGGCTCGGTGAGCGTCCGGACGTACTGGTGGCGCCAGAAGCCGCCGTGGATCAGGACGACGACCGGCCAGCCGGTGTCCGGCACCTCGCCGTCGGGCAGCCAGAGGTCACCGACCTGGTCGGCGGCGCTGCCATAGCGTCGCGTGCGCATGCTTCGCCTTCGGTCACGGACTCCGTCCGGCCGGCACGCTAACCGCTGGGCGGCGCCGGTCGCGGCGGCGCCGGGCCGTCCGCGCGTGGGACGGCGGGTGGCCTCGCCTACGCTGCCCCTCCGCCGTTCTTCGGAGCCCATCCATCGTGGCAAGCGTCGCCCTCTCCCCCGAGCGCCGTCGGCACGACCTCGGCCGCGTCCGCCAGGAGGTGTTCGACCTGGTCGTCCTGGGTGGCGGGGTCACGGGCGCCGGCGTCGCCCTCGACGCGGCGACCCGGGGGCTCACCGTCGCGCTCCTCGAGCAGCGCGACCTCGCGGCCGGCACCTCCAGTCGATCGTCGAAGCTGATCCACGGCGGTCTGCGCTACCTCGAACAGCTCAACTTCTCGCTGGTCCGCGAAGCACTCCGCGAGCGTGGGCTGCTGCTGCAGGACCTCGCGCCGCACCTGGTCCGGCCGGTCTCCTTCCTGTATCCGCTGCAGCACGGTTTCGCGGAGCGGGCGTACGTGGCCGCCGGTGTCACGCTCTACGACACGCTCGGGGGTGCCCGCCAGTTGCCACGGCACGAGCACCTCTCTCGCCGCCAGGCGATGCGCCTGGTCCCGGCGCTCCGCGGGGACGCGCTGACCGGTGCCGTCCGCTACTGGGACGCGCAGGTCGATGACGCCCGGCACACGATGGAACTCGGCCGCACCGCCGCGTCCTTCGGCGCGGCCGTCCTCACCTCGACGCGGGTGACCGACCTGCTGCGCGAAGGGGAACGGGTCGTCGGGGTCGTCGCGCGCGACCAGGAACGGGGCGAGGACCTGCACGTCCGTGGGCGGCAGGTGGTCAACGCCACCGGCGTCTGGGCCGACCGCATCCAGGAGATGGCGGGCCGTGGGCGCATCCGGGTGCGGGCGTCGAAGGGGATCCACCTCGTCGTGCCGAAGGACCGCATCCACGCCGACAGCGGCATGATCCTGCGCACGGAGAGCAGCGTGCTCTTCGTCATCCCCTGGGGTCGTCACTGGCTCATCGGGACCACCGACACCGACTGGGACCTCGATCTGGCGCACCCGGCCGCTTCGGCGCGCGACATCCAGTACCTGCTCGACCGCGTCAACGGCGTCCTTCGCACCCCGCTCACGCATGCGGACGTGGAGGGTGTCCAGGCCGGCCTGCGTCCCCTGCTCCACGGCGAGTCCGACGCCACCAGCAAGCTCTCGCGGGAGCATGCCGTTGCCCAGACCGTCGCCGGCATGATCACGATCGCGGGCGGCAAGTACACGACCTACCGCGTGATGGCCCGCGACGCCGTCGACGCGGCCGCACGCAACCTGCCCCAACGCGTCCCCCGCAGCGTGACCGACCGCACGCCACTGCTGGGCGCGCACGGCTGGCACGCCCTCTGGAACCGGCGACACCGGCTCGCGGAGGAGGTCGGGCTCCACCCCAGCCGCATCGAGCACCTGCTCGGCCGCTACGGCGCCATGGTGACCGAGGTGCTCGACCTGCTGGCGGACCGCCCGGAACTCGGCGCCCGCATCGCGGGTGCCGAGGACTACCTCAAGGTCGAGGCCGTCTACGCGGCGAGCCACGAGGGCGCGCTGCACCTCGACGACCTGCTGACGCGCCGTACCCGGATCTCGATCGAGACGTTCGACCGCGGCCTCGCGGCGGCCCACGACGTCGCACCGCTGATGGGCGAGGTGCACGGCTGGGACGCCGACGACATCAGCCGCGAGATCGAGCACTACGAGGCACGGGTGGCCGCCGAGGTCGAGTCCCAGCGCATGCCGGACGATCGAACGGCCGATGCCGCCCGTATGGGAGCCCGGGACGTGCGGGTCGGCGGGACCTGAAGCGCCGGCCGCCGGGACGGGACTCACCCGAGCACACCGAGGTCGAGATCCAGGCCGACGACCCAGTTCGGCGCGTCGACCACCTCGAGGATGCGCAGGTGGGCGGCCACCGAGCACAGCGCGTAGGCGTCCGAGGGCGCCAGTCCGTGGTCGGCCCCGAGCCGCTCGACCATGGCCAGCGTGGCCTCCCGTCCACCCGCGTACAGATCGGGTCCGACACCGGTGGTCATCAGGCGGCGACCAGCGGCGGACGACGTGCCGGCGGGCGACTCGATCTGCGGCGCCGCCAGCCTCGGGCCGCGCCGCACGCCGACGCGCAGACGCACGCGAGCCGTCGTCTCGACGGCGGTTCCGCACACCTCGCCGTCGCCCTGCGCGGCGTGTGGATCGCCGACCGAGAGCAGGGCGCCGGGCACCTCGACGGGCAGCAGCAGGGTCGCGCCGACGCCGATGTCGCGACAGTCGAGGTTGCCACCGACGTTGCGCGGCGGGATGACCGAGTGGGGCCCGTCGGCCGCCGGAGCCACCCCGATCGTGCCGAGGAACGGACGCGCCGGCAGCCGGGCCACGTCGCCGAACCGGACCACCCCGTCCGCGATCTGCGACACGACGACGTGGGGATGCGGGAAGACGTCGGCGAGCAGGCCGAACCCCGGGATCACGGCCGTCCAGCCCGTCCCGCCGGGCTCGAGGTCGAGGATCTCGACGGCCAGGACGTCCCCGGGCTCGACGCCGTGGACGAACACCGGGCCCGTGAGCGGGTTGGCCAGCGCCAGGTCCAGGGCGGTCACGTCGGCGGGGACGGCGTCGGGGCCGAGCTGGCCGCCGAAGCAGTCCGCGAGCACCATCTCCACCACGTCGCCGGGCGCGATCTCCGACCGGGGCAGCAGGGAGCGGTCCCAGCCGTGGTGTCCGTCGCGGTGGTGGAGGGTGTGCATCGTGTGACTCCGGCGTCGGCCACGCCGACGGTAGGTGCACCCGGGGTACGCCGGCCGGGGCCGACCGGTGCGGCGGTACCCTGCCGCGACGATGTCCAGGTTTCTCCTGCGCCCAGCCGCGCTCCTCAGCCACGCCCTGGTGCTGTTCGTCGCCGTGGCGTGTGTCGCGCTCGGCCAGTGGCAGCTCGATCGCCTGGCCCAGGTCCGCGCCAACAACGCCCTGCTCGAGCAACGGCTCGAAGGGGACGCCGTGGACCTCGCCTCGCTCGTCGACGAACGCCCGGTCGACGAGGAGGGCCTCGAGTACCGACGGGTCACGGCCCGGGGCACCTACCGCCCCGCGCAGGAGGTCCTCCAGCGTGGCGCCCAGCACGACAACCAGCAGGGATTCTCCGTCCTGACCCCCTTCGAGCTCGAAGACGGCGGCGTGGTGCTGGTCCGCCGCGGATTCGTCCCCGTGGCGTTCGACGAGCCCCCGGTCGCCGAAGCGGCACCGCCCGACGGTGTGGTCGAGATCGCCGGGTTGCTCGAGCGGCCCGTGCCCCAGCCGGCCGTCGGGCCGCAGGACCCGGCCGAGGGCGAACTCGCACGCGTCTTCCACACCGACACCGCACGGCTGGACCGACAGGTCGAGGGGGAGCTGTATCCGATGGTGCTGCGGGTGCAGACCGATGCGGCCGTGACCTACGACACCCTGCCGGTGCCGCCGGGGCCGCCGGTGCTCGACGAACGCAACCACTTCTCGTACGCGATGCAGTGGTTCTCGTTCTCGGTGTTGGCCCTGGTCACGTACGGCGCCTGGTTGTGGCAGCGCGCGAAGGGCCGCGACGACGAACGGGGAGCCGCCGCGCAACCCGCGCCGCCCCCCGAACGCGCCGAGCTCTCCGGCTGATCGGCCGCGGACGGTCCCGCGGGCCGTGGCCGCCCCCCGCGCGGCCACCGACCCCGCGGGGCCCTCTACCGTCCGCGCCCTCACCCGAATTCGGGTGTCTGCCGTGCCGAGCGCATGCACATGATCGCACGCTCGGATACCGAGCGGAACCGTGCGGCCATGTGCCTTCGGGTGGTGGTGCTACCACCACCGTCCGCCGCCTCAGCGGACGACCTGGACCCGTAGGCTGCAGACGATCAGGAGGCGCCCGTGCCGCAGAACTCCCGTACCACCCTGCTCATCGCCGAGGACGACTACCTCGTCCGTGAGGGGGCACGGTCGGTGCTCGCGGCGCATCCCCGACTCGAGGTACTGGGTGCGGCGTCCGACCCCGAGGGGATTCTCGAACTGCTCGAGGTGCACGACCCGGACGTGGTGATGCTGGACATCCGGATGCCCCCGACGTTCACCACCGAAGGCATCGAGCTCGCGCACCAGATCCGCGCCGAGCGCCGCGGCACCGGCGTGGTGGTGCTCTCGCAGCACGCCGACCCCGAGTACGCCCTCGAGTTGCTGCGACACGGTTCGGACGGCGTCGCCTACCTGCTCAAGGAACGCCTCGGTGACGCCGACCGGCTGGTCCAAGCCATCGAGGAGGTGCGGGCCGGCGGCTCGATCCTCGATCCGCGCATCGTGGAGGGGCTGCTCGAGGCCCAGCGTCGCCGCACGGCGTCGAAGTTGGCGGGACTGACGCCACGCGAACTCGAGGTTCTGGCGATGATGGCCTCAGGACGAGGAAACCTCGCCATCGCCCGGGAGCTCTCGATCACGGACCGATCCGTCGAGAAGCACACCAACTCCATCTTCCGCAAGCTCGGCCTGTCCGAGGAACTCGAGCTCAACCGCCGCGTCGCCGCCGTCCTGTTCTACCTGCAGCGTTCCCGCGACTGAACGCCGCATCGGCAACAGCGCCGTCACCGACGTGCCCTCACCCGGGTGGGACAGCAGCTGCAGGGAACCTCCGAGGGCGTTGACCCGGTCGCGCAGGTGGACCACGCCGCCCGAATGCGTCGTGTGCTCGGGACGGAAACCGACCCCGTCGTCGTGGACGCGTACACGCAGCATCGCGCCCTCGTGCTGCACCTCGATGCCGATTCGACGGGCCTGGGCGTGCTTGAGGGCGTTGGCGACGGCCTCGGAGATGAGGAAGTAGGCGTTGGTCTCCACCGTCTCGTCGATCCGCGGCAACGGGTCGGGCGTGAGCGTCACGTCCACGGGGGTCGACGAACGGCTCGCCAGGCTGTGCAGCGCGCCCCCGAGCCCGCGGTCGCGGAGGATGGAGGGGAACAGCGCCTGGCCCGTCGCCCGCAGCTCGTCGAGGATGCCGTCGATGGAACCCGCCAGCCCGTCGGCCACCTCGTCGACGTGATCGGGCTGTTCGCGCAACCGCTGACGGGCGGCGCCGACCTGCATCCGCAGCACCACGAGCTGCTGCTGGATCCCGTCGTGCAGGTCCTGGGCCACGCGTCGACGCTCGGCGTCCTGCACCCCGACGATGCGTCGGGCGGCTTCCTGCAGGGCTTCGGCCTGCCGGCGGATGACCACCAGCTGGGCCCGCAGCGCACGCCGCATGTGCTCGAGTGCGCCGGCGAGCGAGCCGATCTCGTCGCGCCGGTCGATCTCGAACGAGCGCTCGAGGTCGCCGCCGGCGATCGCGGTGGCGGTGTCGGTCAACTGCACGATCGGGCGGGTCATGACCCGGGCGAGCGCGAACGCGAGTGTCCCCCCCAGCGCGACGAGCAGCGCCACCATCAGCACGCGCGTGCGGGCCAACCGCCCGTCCAGCGCGGCCAGGGGGTCCGCGGTGACCAGGGCGATCGCGGCCGGCTCACCCCAGGCCCGCTCGGCGCCGATGGCGACGTAGCGGACCAGCCTGCCCTCCCCCACCTGCTGGACCGACCGTTGCAGCCGGGGGTCGCCCGGCGCCGGCTCGCCGATGCCGGCGCCGTCGGAGGACGCGATCACCCGATCGTCGACCACCAGCTCGACCCGGTCGACACCGGTGCGCCGGACGAGGTTGAGTGCCCACAGGTTCGACAGGCGTTGTCCGACGACGATCAGCAACTGCTCGTCGAGCCAGCGAACCGGAACGGCGTAGACGAGACCCCACTCGCCGTTCTCGAGTTGCACGACGCGTTGGCCGCGGAGATCGGCAAGTCCCATCAGGGCGAACTGCTCCGCCGTGGGTGGCGCGAGGGTCGTACGGCCCGGGAGGCGCTGCAGCACGTCGCCGGTGCCGAGGTCGACGACCGCACCGAGTTCGAGGTTGGCGTCGCTGGTCCCGACCGTCGAGAGCACGTCGGCCAGCCCGCGTTCGAACTCGGCCTGATTGGTGGCGGCCGACGACAGCTGCTGCGTGAGCGTGCCGAGCAGCAGGTTGATGCGCGTGCCGTCCTGCAGCACCTCGAAGTGGAGGGCGTTGCCCTGCTCCGCCGTCATCAGCTGCGCCTGGGCTTGCAGCGCCTGACGGGTCAGGCGCGTCTCGAGCGCGAGGGCGACCGTGCTGGCCAGCACCAGGACGGTCAGGAACGCCGCCAGGATCCGGAACAGCAGCGGCACGTCCCGCCCGAGCGGCGATCGCCACCTGCTCATCCGCCTCCCTCGGTCACGGGTCAGGCTGGGACGCCAGCCAGGTCTCGGCATAGCGTTGCAGGCCGGCCATCGCCTCGGCCGGGGTCTCGCGTCCCGTCAACGCCGAGTTGAGGGCCTCGGTGAACGCCTGCGCCACCTCGGGATAGGCGATCAGGGGCATGACGCGCGCGTTGGGGAGCTGCTCGACGAAGGCGGACAGCAACGGGTCGTCGGCGAACAGCGGCGCGTCGAAGACCCGGGTGCGCGCCGGCAACCGCCCCTCCTCCTCCGCCAGGCGCAGCGCGACGTCGTCCTCGATCAGGCGCAGCATCAGGTCGAAGGCGAGGTCGGGCTGATGGGCACCCCTCGGGACGAACAGGCTCGAGCCCCCGAGAACCGTCAGCGGTCGGCCCGGATCCGCCTGCGGCAGCGGCAGCACGGTCACCTCGACCTCACGCGACGGGTCGCGCGCCACCACGTTGAGGTCCCACGACCCCGTGGCGTGCGTGGCCACCTCCCCGGTGGCGAACGCCTGCACGGAATCGGCGGCGAGGTCGGGACCGTAGGGACGCGGGGCATAGCCCTCGTGAATACAGGCGACGAGGAACTCGAGCGCGGCGACCGTCTCCGGCCGGTCGAAGGTGAAGGCCGGGACGCCGGTACCGGGATCGACTCGGACCAGTTCGCCACCGAACGCGCGGATCCAGCCATAGGTCTGCCAACTGCTGGTGGAGACCGGCATCATCCACTTGGCGGCACCGGTGGTCGCCACCGCCTCGGCCGCCGCGACGAAGCCGTCAAGCGTGGCCAGGTCCGCCGGCTCGATCCCGGCCTGGCGCAAGACGCCGGCGTCGGCGAGCAGCACCAGCGCGTTGGTGTCCAAGGGCACGCCATAGGGCCGGCCCAGCCACATCACGTCCTCGATGGCGCCGGGCAGGAACTCGTCGTACGTGAGACCGGCCTGCTCCCACTGTTCGTCGACGGGTTCGGCCAGGCCCGTCGCGGCGGCCGCGAACGCGTGCCAGTGGGCGAGGTCGTAGGGCTGATCCAGCTCCTGCGAGGACGCCACCAGCTCAGGGATCTGCGAGAACGGCACGGCCTGCACCTGCACCTGCACGTTGCCGTGGTCCCGTTCGAACTGGTCGAACACCTCCCGGACCGCGGGCGCGGACGCCCAGTCGTCGGCCATGATCACGCGCACCAGCGCCGGTTCGGGCGGCGTGGCGGCGGCCGAACATCCGGCCACGAGCAGCGCCAACGCCCCACCGATGAACGCTGCTCGCACGTCTCGCCGCCCTTCTTCGTCCCCCGAGCCGACGTTCGTCGCCCCGCGAGCCCGTCCCGGCCCACGGCGGCCGTCAGGGTTGCACAGGCAACGGTCACCGTCCACTCGGACGGCGCCGCTCGCTAGCGTGCCGCCATGACCGAATTCCGCATGACGCCCTTCGTCCCGACGGCCTTCCACGACGACGCGACCCTGGACCTCGACGGCCAGGCGGCACTGGCGGCGACGACCGCCGCCGCCGGAGCCCACGCCGTCTGTGCGCTCGGGCTGACCACCGGCGAGATCGGCAGCCTGCGGGCGGAGGAGATCGGTGACGTCGTCGCGGCCACCGTCCGGGGCGCGGGCGGGCTCCCGGTCGGGGCCGGTCTGGGGCCACCCGGACCGGGGAGGTTGGCGCTCGCCCGGCGTGCAGCAGCCGCGGGCGCGGACTTCCTCGTCGCGGCCGTGCCCGGCGGCGCCGCGGCCGGTGACCACCTCGGGGAGGTGGCCGAACTCGGTCTTCCCGTCTGGCTCCACCACCATCCTGCGGCGACGGGTTGCCGCCTGGGCGGTGCCGAGCTCGCCGAGCTGACCGATCAACTCGGCGCCGAAGCGGTGCTCGTCGAGTCCGCCCCGCCCGGTGACGTGGTCGCGGCACTGGCGGGCGACGACGACCGTGCGGTGCTCGGCGGCCTGGCCGCGTTGTTCCTGCCCGAGGAGGTCGAGGCCGGCGCGACCGGGACGGCGGCCGGTTGCGCCGTGCCCGAACGCCTGGCCGAGGTCGCGCAGCGGTACCGCGCCGACGACCGCACCGCCGCCTGGGACGCCTACCTCGAGCTGCTCCCCTGGCTTCGACTCGAGGCCGGCAGTCCCGGGCTGCGCGTCCGGAAGGAGGCATGGCGGCAGCGGGGCGTACTCGGATCGGCGCGCGTCCGCGAGGGCACACCGCTCGGGAGCACCACCAAGGTCGCGATCACGCACCGCCTGCGCCAGGTCGGCGCGGACGTCCGCGCCCCGTTCCCCGGCAGCTGACCGGTGACCGAAGGAAACCCCGTGTCCCGCGCCCCCGACCACGTCGAAGCCGACGAATGGCACCGGCGCGTCGAACTGCGTGACGGCACGGCCGTGCTGCTGCGACAAATCCGCCGCGAGGACCGGGAGCGGCTCGCGGCGGGTTTCGCGCAGCTCTCACCCGCTTCGCGCTACCTCCGCTTCCACAGCGCGATCGACGCGCTCTCGGAGGAGCAGCTGACCTACCTCACCGAGGTGGACCACCGCGATCACGAAGCCGTCGTCGGCGTCGACCTCGACCGCCCCGACACGCCCGGTGTCGGGGTCGCACGCTACGTACGCGAGCCGTTCGAGCCCGAGGTCGCGGAAGCCGCGATCACCGTCGCCGATCCCTACCACGGGCAGGGGGCCGGCACGCTGTTGCTCGGCGCGCTGACCGATCGTGCCCGCGCCAACGGCATCGCGGTGTTCCGCAGCTACGTCCTCGACGGAAACCACGCCATGCTCGAGGTCTTCGACCACCTCGGCGGCATCCGACACCCCGAGAACGACCGGCTGTGGCGGGTCGACCTACCGCTGCCCGATTCGCTCAGCGAGCTGCCCGACTCCGCCGCGGGCCGCGCCTTTCTCGCGGCCGCCCGGGGACAGCGACACCTCGTCAGTCTGTTCCCGCCCGTCTGGAGCCGGCTCAAGGGCCGACTGCGTGATCGCGGCGAGGACACCGACGAGTTGGCCGAGGTCCGCGAGGACGTCGCGAACTGGCTCGAGGACGAGCCCGGGTAACGTCCCCCCGTGCTCCCCCGTCCCCCGCGCCACGAACTGCGCCGCCGTCTTCCCCGCCTGCTGGTGGGCCTGGTCCTGTGCGGGCTCGGCATCGCCGTCATGGTCGCGGCCGAACTCGGCCTCGGGCCCTGGGACGTGCTCCACCAGGGGCTGTCACGGATGACTCGCATCCCGATCGGGACGGTCGGCATCCTCGTCGGACTCGTGGTCCTGCTGGCCTGGTTGCCCTTGCGGGAGCGGCCCGGCGTCGGCACGGTGCTCAACGTCGTCGTCATCGGCGTGGTCATCGACGTGACGCTGCTCGTGCTCGACACGCCGAACGCGTCGTGGCTGCGTTGGCTGTACATGGCCGCCGGCCCGGTGCTCTTCGGGGTCGGCTCGGGGTTCTACATCGGGGCGGGGCTCGGTGCCGGGCCGCGGGACGGGATCATGACCGGGCTCGCCCGGCGTGGCCTGTCGGTCGGCTGGGTCCGCGGCTGCCTCGAGATGAGCGTCCTGGCGCTGGGCTGGCTGCTGGGCGGCACGGTCGGCATCGGCACGGTCGTGTTCGCCGCCACGATCGGACCGATCGTGCACGTCACCCTTCCGCGGCTGGCCATGCAGGACGTCCCCGAGCATCCCCCGCCGGGCGCCCGGTCGGCGAGATGACTACCGGCACAGCGGCGCGACACTCGGGTACGGGTTGACCCAACCGCCACCATGGCGACGGCCGAGGTGCAGGTGCGGCGGGGTCGTCCGCGCATTGCCCGTGTTGCCCACCGTCCCGATCTGTTCGCCAGCGGCGACGGGCGTACCGGGCGCGATGCCGGGCGTGATGGTGTCGAGGTGGGCGTTGTACCACTCGCTGCCGTCAGCGGTGCGATAGGTGACGGTGATGCCACCGAGGCTGGTGGGTGAGTCGACGGGCGTGGTGCGCACCACGACGCCGGCCGCGATCGCCACCACGGGCGCGCCGCGGTTGGCGAAGATGTCGGTGCCCTGGTGGCTGCGACCGCCGGACCGCGGATACCCCCAGTCGTTGCTGAAGTCCCGGCCGGCGACCGCGCCGACCACCGGGCAGTAACCGCCGTCCACGTTGGGACCACCACCACCCGCGGCGCCTGCGGCCGCCTGGTTCCGGGCGATCTCCTGCGCGCGGCGTTCGGCCTCCTCCTCGGCACGGCGTTCGGCGAGCTCGGACTGCAGCTCGGCCTGGCGCGCGTCGACACGGGCGAGCAGCGCTTCGGTCTCCTGCGCGTCGGCCTGCAACGAGGCCAGCACCTCGCGTTGCCGCGCCTCGTCGCGAGCGATCAGCGCGGTGAGCTCGGCAGCCTCCTCGCGCAGTCGCTCCACGACCTCGAGCGTGTCGGCGGCGTCCGCGGCCGCCTGGCTGGCACGCGACCGGGCCCGGGCGGCGTCCTCGGCCTGACCGGCACGGGCATCGCGGAGCCCGAACACCCGCTGCACCGTCGACTCCTGGGTGTCGACGACCACGCGCAGCTGCTTCAGGCCGACGGCGAAGGAGTTGGGGTCGTCGGCCCGGCGCAGGACCTCGAGAACCATCGCACCACGGGTCGCGCCGACGGTGCCGTACTTGAAGCTCTCGACGAGTTGGTGGGCGAGCACGCTCTCCTCGAGGCGCAGCTCCTCCTCGGTGCGGGCCAGGATCGCCTCGGCACGCTCGTGGGCGGCGTCGGCGGTGACCTTCCTCGCGCGGGCCTCCTCCAGGGCGGCTTCGGCGAGGGCCACCTGCCCCTCAGCGGCGCGCAGACGACCGCGCGCGTCGGCCAGCTCCATCGCCAGGTGCGCCAATTCGTCCTCGGCGTCGAGGATGTCGGCATGCACGGCGCCGAGCTGCTGGTTGAGCTGGGCGCCCTCCTGCGCGGTCCGGTCGAGTTCCTCGGCGACCTCGTCGCTGCTGCGCGGCTGCGCGCCGGCGGTGGCCGGCAGGACCGCGAGGGCCGTCGCCAGCACGGCGACGGCACGCCAACGGCTGGCGCGGCAGGCAACGGGAGCGGTCACGAGGTCCTTCACGATGGGATCGGCACGCGCCGGGGCGCGTTCGGCACGCAGGGACAGGCGCGGGCGCCCACCCGTCGACGAGACGGTACCGCCCACCTTCCCCGTTATCGGCCATCTCGGCCGCGAACTCAAGGGTCGGTACTCCCCCCTGGCAACAGCAGGCAGGCCGCGGTACCGGTCGGATCGATGGTGACGGTCAGTTCCCCACCCTCGGCGCCGATCAGCGCGCGTGCGAGCGGCAGGCCGCGCCCGCCCGTGGCGGCCGGAGCGTGGTGTTCCCCCGTCGCCGCCGGCGCTCGTGAGCGAGCGGGTCCCTCGTCGAGCACGCACACCCGAACGGCCCCGTCGGGCTCGTCAGGGAGCGCCGGCGCCACACGAACGGTGATCGTCCCGGTCCCGTGACGCAGGGCGTTGTCCAGCAACACCTGCAGCGCCTGGCCGACCGCACCGGCACGGGCCCGGACCGCGGGGACAGGCAGCGCCTCGAGGACGACCCGCCGGTCCTGCTGGGCGGCGAGTTCCTCCCACACCGGCAACCGCTCGCGCACCAGCCCCCCGAGGTCGAGGTGGTGCGCGGTGGCGTCCGGCCGGGTGAGTGCCACGAGTTCGTCGATCGTGGATGCCAACCGGTCCGCTTCGTCGAGCGCCGCCTGCACCGAGGGATCCGCGCCGGCGGCGGCCGAGGTCTCGAGGTGCAGCCGCAGCGCCGTCAGCGGGGTACGCAGCTGGTGCGAGGCGTCCGCCGCGAAGGCACCGGCCCGCTCGACGGACCTCCCGAGACGTTCCGCGGTGTCGTCGAGCGCGTCGGCGATGCGGTCCGCCTCGGGCAGCCCGCTGCGTGGCGCCCGGGCGGAGAAATCCCCCTCGCCGAGCCGGCCGGCGGAGGTGGCCAGCTGCTCGAAGGGGCGCGCCAGCCGCCGTCCGAGCGCCCACGCCGCCACGGCCGCGGATCCGGCGACGACGGCGGCGACGACGGCGATCAACAGCCAGGCCCGGCGGACCTGCGTGTGCACCGGTCCCGGGTCGGTCGTGGCGTGCAGGACCAGCGGCTGACCACACACCAGCGTGGACAGCCGCAACGCGACGGCGATCCGCTCCTCGTCGATGTGGCGGCCGGGACGTCCGGCGCCGGCGTCGGCGACCTCGGGGCCGAGCCTCGGACGCCCCGCCGGCCCGGTCGTCGCGACGAGCCGCCCGTCGGCGCCGATGACGGCGACCGCCAGGGGCAGACCGCCGGCCCTCGCGACCAGCAGCTGCAGTTCGGCGCAGTTCCGCGACGCGTCGAGGAACAGGCCGAACGGCTCGACGGTGCCCTGCAGGGCGTCGAGTGCGCGGGCCTCGAGCAGACCGCGGACGGACCAGGCCAACGGCAACGCGAACGCCAGCAGCGCGCTCAGTACCAGGGCCACCGCCGACACGAGCAGCCGCTGCCTCATCCGCTGCCACCCGCCGCGGTCTGGTCCTCGGCCTCGAAGCGCAGTCCGACACCCCTTACGGTGCTGATGTAGCGCGGCATCGCGGGGTCGTCGCCGAGCTTGCGGCGCAGGGACGAGACATGGACGTCGATGGTCTTCGACGCACCCATCCAGCGGGTGTCCCACACCTCGCGGGCCAGGTCGTCGCGTGTGACGACGTTGCCGGCACGCGAGACGAGCAACGCCAACAGGTCGAACTCCTTCGGCGCCAGGTCCAGTTCGACCCCGCCGCGCCACGCCCGCCGGGCGCCGATGTCCACGGTGACGTCGCGCACCACGACCTGGCCGACGGCGGGACGCGTCGCGGCGGCGCGGCGCAGCAGCGCCCGCAGACGGGCCTGCAACTCCGCGAGCCGGAAGGGTTTGGGGACGTAGTCGTCCGCGCCGGCGTCCAAGCCGACCACCACCTCGGTCTCGCTCGTTCGGGCCGTCAGGACCAGGATGGGCAGGTCCGCCCCGAGGTCGCGACGCAGGCGGCGGCACACCTCGATGCCGTCCATGTCGGGCAAGCCGAGATCGAGGACGACGGCATCCACCTCACGGGCGGCCACCAACGCCTCGCGGCCGGTCGCGACCCGCACCACCCGGTGACCGCTCGACGACAGGGCGGCCACGAGCGGCCGCGCGATCCCGTCGTCGTCCTCGACCAGCAACACCCGCGCCGGTGTCTCGCTCAACCTCGCCTCGCCTGGCTCGGGGACCCACGGCAGCGTACGACGGTCGGGCGCCGTGCGGTCGCCTGCCCGCCGGCGGATGGACCGCCCTCACGGAGGTTCACCAATTCCTTACCCGGCGTGTGGAACGACCTCACCGCGGCGTTCCTACCGTCGGGTTCCGACGCCATGCACGGCACCGCCGCCGCCACCGAAGGAGCACGACGTGGACCTCGACACCGCGACCCGCCGGTCCGAACACGCTGAACCCACCGACGGATCACACCGGTCGGCCACCACGCCGCTGCCCCCGCCGCCGCCCGGTGCTCGTACCGCCGAACGCGCGCCGGGTCTGCGCGCCCGCCACCTCGTCGCGGTCGCCGCCGCCGGGGCACTCGGCGCCGGTGCCGTCGTCGTGCCGGTCCAACTGCTCGACGACCCCGCCCCCGTTGCCGCGTCCGCGGACCCGGGCGACGCCGACGTCAGCGGCGCGTCGGACACGCCCGGGAGCCTCGTCGGCGGCATCGCGCAGCAGGTCGCGCCCTCGGTCGCACGCGTCGATGCCCGCGGGGCCACGGGCAGCGGCTCGGGATCGGCGGTCGTCTACCGCACCGACGGGGTGCTGGTCACCAACCACCACGTCGTGGCCGACGCCGTCGAGGTGAGCGTGACCCTGCCGGACGGCGAGCGCCTACCCGCCGAGATCGTCGGGACCGACCCCTCCTCCGACCTCGCCGTGCTGCGCGTCGACGCCACCGATCTCCCTGTGCCGATGTGGGCCGGCGCGGACGACCTCCCCGAGGTCGGCGACACCGCCGTGGCCATCGGCTCGCCCTTCGGACTCGACGGCTCGGTGACGTCGGGCATCGTCAGTGCCCTCGGCCGCACCGTCACGACACCGCAGGCCGCCCTGGTCGACCTGCTGCAGACGGACGCCGCCATCAACCCCGGCAACTCCGGTGGGGCCCTGGTCGACGGCGCCGGTCGCGTCATCGGCGTCAACACCGCCATCGCGAGCAGCAGCGGCGGCAACGACGGCATCGGGTTCGCGATCCCGGCCGGCACCGTCCGCAACGTCGCCGACCAGCTGCTGACCGACGGGGCCGTCCGGCACGCCTTCCTCGGCGTCGCGGGCCAGACGGTCGACCGGGACGTCGCCCGCCTGTACGGCCTCCCGGTCGAGCAGGGCGCGGTCCTGGCCGAGGTCCCCGACGGGCCGGCCGCCGACGCGGGTCTGCGCCCGGGGGACATCGTCATCCGCATGGACGACCACGAGGTCGCGACCATGGCCGAGCTCGCCGGCCGGATCCAGCAGTACCGACCCGGCGACGAGGTGCAGGTGACCTATCTGCGCGACGGCGAGCAGCGGACCACGACGGTCACGCTCGGCGAGCGGCCGACGGCCGGCGGCTGACGAAGAGCCGGGTCCGTGGTGCGCCGACACCGGCGCACCACGTCTCCGCGTCAGGCCAGGGTGGCGTGGCCGCCGTCGACGGGGATCACCGCACCGGTGGTGTAGGCGCCGGCGCGCGAGGCGAGATAGATCGCGATGCCGGCCATGTCCTCGGGCTGACCGACACGGCCGAGCGGGATCGCGGCCGCGACCTCCTCCTCGTGCGCCATGATGACCTTCGTCATCTTCGACGGGAACAGGCCGGGTGCGATCGCGTTGACGGTCACGTGGTCGCGGGCCAGGAACTTGGCGAGGTGCCGGGACAGCTGGTGCACGGCCGCCTTGGACGCCGAGTAGGCGTAGCTCTCGAAGGTCGGCACGTGGAACCCGCCGTCGATCGACCCGATGTTGATGACCCGGGCCGGGTCCTGCGGGGAAGCCGCCGCCCGCAGCCGCGGCGCCAACGCCTGGGTGAGCAGGAAGACCGAGCGGACGTTGAGGTCCATCACCTTGTCGTAGCCCGACTCCGGGTACTCGTCGAGCGGCGCGCCCCAGGTGGCGCCAGCGTTGTTGACGAGGACGTGGATGCGGTCCTCACGCTCGGCGAGCTGGCCGGCCAACTGCTTGACCCCCTCGGTCGTGGAGAGGTCCGCCGGGAGGGCGATGCAGCTGCCGGTGTCCGACAGTTCGCCGGCGAGTGCCTGGCAGGCCTCCACGGAGCGCGACGAGATGTACACCCGGGCGCCCGCGGCCACGAAGCCGCGCGCGATCATCTCGCCGATGCCGCGTGAGCCGCCGGTGACGACCACCACCTTGTCGCGCACCGAGAACAGCTGTCCGACGTCCATGGGTCTCCTGCCGGGATGGCCGCGACGACCGTAGTCGGCCGCGTCCGGGTGGGACGATCCGGGAGGCAGCGTCCCACTTCGCTAGCGTCGAGGGGCTCCCGTGGCTGGGGGCCTCACGGACGCCGGAGGACCGCCTTGGACGCCCCACTGCGGATCGCCAACTGCTCCGGTTTCTACGGCGACCGTCACGCGGCGGCCGCCGAACAACTCGAGGGCGGCCCCATCGACGTCCTCACCGGCGACTACCTCGCCGAGCTCACGATGCTCGTACTGTGGCGGACCCGCCAGAAGTCCGGCGTCGGGTACGCCCGCACCTTCCTGCGGCAGATGCGCGACGTCCTGGCGCCGTGCGTGGAGCGTGGGACCGCGGTGGTCGTCAACGCGGGCGGGCTCGACCCGGCCGGACTCGCGGGCGCCCTGCGGGAGCTCGCCGCGGCATTGCGCCTCGACGTGGCGGTCGCACACGTCGAGGGCGACGACCTGTACCCCAGGTTGGACGGTCTCCGGGCGGCCGGGCACCACCTCGTCAACCTCGACACCGGGCAGCCACTGGACCGGCTCTGCGGCCCCGTCGTGTCCGCCAACGCCTACCTCGGTGGTTGGGGCATCGCCGCCGCGCTCCGCGAGGGCGCCCAGGTGGTCGTCACGGGCCGGGTCTCCGACGCCAGCCTGGTGGTCGGCCCGGCCGCTGCGCACTTCGGTTGGCAGCGCACCGACTGGGACGCGCTCGCCGGCGCGGTCGTCGCCGGACACGCGATCGAGTGCGGCACCCAGGCGACGGGCGGGAACTACCCCTTCTTCACCGAGATCCCGGGTATCGAACATCCCGGCTTCCCCATCGCCGAGGTCCATGCCGACGGCTCGAGCGTCGTCACCAAGCATCCCGGGACGGGCGGCCGCGTCGACGTCAGCACGGTGACGGCGCAACTGCTGTACGAGATCGGCGCCCCCGGCTACCTCAACCCCGACGTGACCGCGCACTTCGACACGATCACGCTGCAGCAACAGGCTGCCGACCGCGTCCGCATCCACGGCGTGCGCGGTACCCCGCCACCGTCGACCTCCAAGGTCTCCCTCAACGCCGTCGGCGGGCATCGCAACCGCGTGACGTTCGTGCTCACCGGGCTGGAGATCGAGGCGAAGGCCGACCTCGTGCGGCGCCAGCTCGAGCCGGCGCTGGAGGCGGCGGGCCCCGAACTGGTCGACTGGCGGCTGGTCCGCGGCGACCACGCGGACGCCGAGGACAACGCCGCCGCCACGGCCACCCTCACCCTCACCGTGCACCACCCGCGACCCGAACCGATCGGTCGGGCGCTCGCCAGCGCCTGCGTGGAACTCGCGCTCGCGTCCTATCCCGGCTTCACGGTCACGGCACCACCGACCGACGCGGAGCCCTTCGGCCGCTCGTGGCCGGCCACCGTCCCGTCCCACCTCGTCGAGGAGGCGGTCGTGCTCCCCGACGGGCGGCGCATCGAGATCCGCCAGACCGGGGCCGACCACGGACGCGACGGGGCCGCGGATCCGCCTGCCGGCGGTGGCGGGCACGCAGCCGGAGGCGATCGCCCCGACCACGCCGACCACGCGACCCACCGGTTGCCGCTGGGGCACCTGGCCGGCGCGCGGTCGGGCGACAAGGGCGGCACCGCCAACGTCGGCTTCTGGGTCCGCGACCCCGACCACTACGCCTGGCTGCTGGGTGTCGTCGGCACCGTCGACGCCGTCCGCGCCCTACTGCCCGAGGCGGCGGACCTCCCGGTCGAGGTACATCACCTGCCAAACCTCCGGGCGGTCAACGTCGTCCTCCCCGGACTGCTCGGCGACGGGGTGGCCTCGTCGACCCGTCCCGACCCCCAGGCGAAGGGGCTGGGCGAGTACCTGCGTTCACGCCTGGTACCGGTCCCGTTGCGTCTGCTGGGCGGGGAGGCGACCGCGCCTCAGGACGTCGCCCGGTAGCGGGCCCGCTCGCCGGTGCCCGTGCGCAGCACCGTCCCGGCGTCGAAGAGCCGGTCGAGGTGCTCGCGAACCTGGTCCTCGTCGCGCCCGAGCGCCGACGCCAGCGAGGCGACCGTGCCGACGCGCTGCGCCCGCAACTCCGCGAGCAGCACCTGTTCGTCGGCGGCCTCGCTGCCCTCGCCCGCGGCCAGCCGCCAGGCGCCGGCAGCCGCCCGTTCGATGGTGGCGACGTAGGGGTCGAGGTCGTCGACGCCCGGCGGCGGTCCGAGGCGCTGGAACAGGGCCGAGGGGTCCTCGACCGGCGTGGGGTGCAGCGCGATCGCGTCGAGATCGCCGCCCGCGGCGTACAGGCCGCGTCCGAGGTCGAGTTCGTCGGTGACGAGCGCTGCGCCGCCGCCGCGCTGTGCCCGCAGGTCGCGCAGCAGACGGTCGTGGTCCCGCCCCCGCAACCGCAGCAACACGAACGGGTCGCGGTCGATGGCCGCCCCGGCGACGGTGTAGACGCCGGCCGCGTGCCGGCACAGCTGGTGCCCCTCGTCGCAGCTGCACCGGAAGCGCAGGTCCTCCGGTCGGGGCAGCACCCGCACACCGGCGTCCGCGAGCACGTCCGCGACCCCCTGGGGCAGTTCACCGTCCAGCAGCGCCGCCGTGAACCGCAGTTCCGCGGCCAGCACGCCGGTGGCCCGCACCCACGCCGCCTCGGCCGGTGGTGGCCAGTGGATGGTCACCTGGCACGGCGCGGAGCGGTCCTCGCGGACCGTGCCGCTGACGACGCCCGGCTCCACGCGCACGTCGGTGACCGCGCCACGCCTGGCCAGCCCCTGGCCCCGCTGGACCCGACGGGCGTTGGCGGCACCCGTCGCGTCGAGCACCTCGAGCCACCGCTGTCCCCACCAGCGGCGTGGATCGACCAGGTCGCTCGGCCCGCCACCGGGTCCCACGATGCCGCTGCTCACGCCCGGCCACCGGGGATGGAGGTCAGCATCGGCCGCTGCGGCGCGACCGACGGCGCCTCGTCGTCGTCCTCGTCCGCGAGGTCGTCGGTGGACAGCGACACCAGCTCGCGGAGTTCGTCGTCGCCGAGCTCGGTGATCCAGGTCTCGCCCGTCTCCACGACGGCGTCCGCAAGTGCCCGCTTGCGGTCGAGGAGCGCGGCGATGCGTTCCTCGATGGTGCCCGCCGTCACCATCGTGTGGACGGTCACGGCCCGCGTCTGGCCGATGCGGTGGACCCGGTCGGTCGCCTGGTCCTCCACCGCGGGGTTCCACCACCGGTCGAAATGCAGGACGTGGCTGGCGCGGGTGAGGTTGAGGCCGGTGCCCCCGGCGCGTAGCGACACCAGCAGGATCGGTGGTGCGTCCTCGTCCTCCTGGAACCGATGCACCATCGCGTCACGCCGCGGCAGCTGCAGGCCGCCGTGCAGGAACGGCAGCTCGGGCACGCCGAGCTCCGCGCCGAGGTGGCGCACCAGGAGCTCGCCCATCTCGCGGAACTGCGTGAAGACCAGGGCCCGCTCGTCGTTGTCGACGATCTCTCCGAGGATCTCGGTGGCGCGCGCGAGCTTGCCGGAACGGTTGGCGAGCCGACGGTCACCGTCGGGCCCACCCGCGTCGCGCAGGTACTGGGCCGGGTGGTTGCAGATCTGCTTGAGGGCGGTCAGCAATGCCAGGATCCGGCCGCGACGCTCGAACGCGGTACTGCCCAGCCCCTTGCCACTGAAGGCCTGGTCGATGGCCGCCTGGTACAGGCTCGCCTGCTCCCGGGTGAGCGAGCAGTTGACCGTCAGTTCCTGCTTGGGCGGCAGGTCCACGGAGACGTCGGGATCGGCCTTGCGGCGTCGCAGCACGAACGGCGCCACGAGGCGTTTCAGACGCATGGCGGCATGTTCGTCGTGCCACCGCTCGACCGGGACGGCGAACCGCTCGTTGAACGAGCGTTGCGAGCCGAGCAGTCCCGGGTTGGTCACGTCCACGATCGACCACAGCTCGGCGAGCCGGTTCTCGATGGGTGTGCCCGTCATGGCGATGCGTGCCCGCGCCGTCAGCGACCGCGCGGCCCGGGCACCCTTGGACGCCGCGTTCTTGATCTGTTGCGCCTCGTCGAAGACGACCACGTCCCAGTCGATGTCACCCAGCATCCCGATGTCGCGTCGGAGCAGCGCATAGGAGGTGACGGTCACGAAGCCGGGCTTGAACGCCCGCCGAGACACGGGTCGTTCCGGACCGTGGTGGCGGACGACCGGCACGTCGGGCGCGAACCGTTTCAACTCGCGTTCCCAGTTCCCGACCACCGACGTCGGGCACACGACGAGGTGGGGTCGGTCCTGCGGTCGCGAGGTCAGCAGGGCGATCGCCATCAGGGTCTTCCCGAGGCCCATCTCGTCGGCCAGCACCCCGCCCATGCCGAGCTCGGTCAGCTGCTGCAGCCACGCCACGCCGCGCCGCTGGTATTCGCGCAGGTCCCCGTGGATGTGCTCGATGCGGGCCTCGCCGGGTTCCTCGGTGCGGCGCAGCCGATCGATCAGCTCACCGAGTGCTCCGTCGGCCACGGCGTCGACCCAGCCGACGTCTGGCACCTTGTGCTGCCCCGAGAGCGCGGCCGCGAGCGCCTCGGTGAGCTCCAGCGACGCGGTCTGGCCGGCGAGCTCCGCCATGCGGTCGACCTCGTCGAGGTCCACGCGGATCCAGTTGCCCCGCCAGCGGACCAGCGGCTGCTTGAGCGCGACGATCTCGGCGAACTCGTCCGCGCTGAGCGCGTCGTCACCCAGCGCCACCTCGTAGCGCAGGTCGGCGATCGAGGACAGTCCCAGGGGGTTGGCGCCCTCGACCCGTGGCGCGAGGTCGGTGCTCCGGCCGATACGGATCCGCAGACGCAGACGCTGTTCGCCCGCGTCGCGCAGCTCGGGCGGTACCTCGACGCCGATGCCGCCGGCCGCCAACGCGTCGGCGCCCTCGCTGAGCAGGTTCGCGACCTCGGTGGCCCGCAGATCGAGCCCCTCGGGGCGGGCTTCGGACAGACTGCGGTCGATGGGGGCGTACAGGCGGGCGGCGCTCGCCAGACCGCGCACGAGGGTCGCCTCCGGATCGGGCAGACGCCGGCCGCCGAGTTCGAGTCCGGCGCCCCCACCGGCCCACACCTGCGCGGCCTCGACCCGCGACTGTGGGTCGATCGTGGACTGCAGCAGGTAGGTGAGGTGCCAACTCGATCCGGATGCCGACAGCCTCGCGGCGACGTCCGTGGCACCGTCGTCACCGACGACGGGTGGTTCGAGGCGGACGGCGAGGCGCGCCACGGCCTCGCGGTCGCCTCCGAGCAAGGGACCGGCCCAGTCCTCGATCTCGGCGGCGACTTCGTCGGCCGGCACCCGCAGGTGCCCGACCGTCGGGTCACTTCCCGCGAGGGCATCGGCCCACATCTCCTGCCAGGGCCGACGTGGCCCACGTCGCCGCGGGTCGAGCTCGGGACGCCGGCCCTCGCGTGCACAGGCGTCCGCCACGGCGTCCAGGAAGGCACCGAGCAGTTCGCCGGGTCGCCACAGCTCACCCGACGGACGCCGCACGGCGTGGGCGGCCAGTGGGAGGACCGCGGCCAGTTGCGCCACGCGGGTGTCCGAGGGCGCCGCGACGCGCCAGGAGGCGAGACCCGACGTCGGATGGTCCCCGGGGCGGAAGGTCGGCAGCATCCGGCCGGCCGCCACCGACTCGAGCGCCAGCTTCGCCGCGACGCTCCACGCCAGCACCGAGGCGGCCGGGCGGGCCCAGGCCGGCCAGTCGGCACCGGGCGGAAGCGCGGCCAGACGCCGGACCACCGGCAGCAAGGCCACGATGCGGGCCGGGCGGTCCCGCGGTTCGACGGCACCGTCGACGAGGTCGATCGTCGTCAGCGTGCCGGACTCCCCCTCGGGCAGTTCCAGGCCGCGCATGGCCTCGAGCAGGGCGTCGTCGCCGGGCGACGCGCCGTCGTCGGCCGCCGGCAACCACACCGCGAACACGCCGGAGGCGGGCACCAGCTCGCCGGGCACGAACGTCAACTGCGCACGCTCGGCCAAACGCGGACTCCTCACCACAGACGGCCCACGAGCGTAGCGGTCCGCGCCCGGGCGACCGGTGGGGCGCTCGCCGCGGGAAGACAACCCACCCCTCCGAACGTTGTACGGACAGGGAATCCCGCCCGGTCCCGTCCGGGCGGTCACCCCGAAGCCCCTGACGGCACACCCGCGAGACCGTTTCCTACGAACCACGGGGGAACGACTCGCCATACTTCCCGCTCCCCACCCCCTGTTACGGAGGTTGATCGTGACCGACGCGACCCAGACCACGGCCCCCCCGCGCCAGGCCGGATCCACGCGGACGGACACGCCTCACGGATCGGTCATCGACTGGCTGCACACGGAGTTCCCGGGTTGGCAGTTCAGCGTCGATGAGACCGCGACCTGGGAGGGCGACGCCCGCCCCCTGTGGATCGCCCGTCGAGGCGGCCACCACCCGCAGTCCGAGCTGACGGCGGCCAAGCTGCACACCCGCCTGACCGAGTACCTCGAACGCGAGGCCCGGCGGACCGCGCACACCAACTGAGCGTTCCTCCGCTCCTGACACGACCACGGCGTCCGCGCGAGCGGACGCCGTTCTCGTTCTCCCCCGCCCGGTGCGTCCAGCGCTCCTGCTCCCGCCCTCCAGCGCTCGTGGGAGCGCCCGCTCGTCCCGCGCAGGAGCGGGCTGCTGACGTGTCGTGGCTACGGTTGTCCCCGTGAACCTCCTCGATGTCCTGCTGGTGCTGCTGGTCCTGGTGGCCATCGGCGGTGGCCTGCGCCTGGGCTTCGTCGCCCGGGCGGCGTCGTGGCTCGGCCTCGGCGTCGGTGTGGCGCTGGCGACGTGGACCGTTCCGACCGCGCTCACCTTCGTCGAGGGTGGGCAGCCGGGTGTGCGCCTGTTCGTCGGACTGATCGTGCTGGCCATCACCGTGACCGTGATCGCCTCGCTGTTCCAGGCGGTCGGACTGCGGGCCAGACGCACCATCGCCGCGACGCCGCTCTCGGGCCTGGACCGCGCGCTCGGGGCCGTGGCGGGCGCCGTCGCGATGGTGGCCGTGGTCTGGTTCCTGCTGCCCGCCGCGGCACAGGTGCCCGGCGAGGTGTCGCGGCAGGTGCGCTCGTCGACGCTGGCCGCGACGATCGAGCGTTCGACGCCCGAACCCCCCGACGCCGTCCGCGCGATGCGCAACCTGGTCGACACCAGCCGCTTCCCCGAGGTCTTCGCCGACCTGCAGCCGGCACCGGTCACGGGGCCGCCCCCCGAGGACATCCCGGTTCCGCAGGACATCGTCGACCGGGCGACGGCCGCAACGGTCAACGTCGAGGCCGACGGCTGCAACCGGCGCTACGAGGGCTCGGGCTTCGCCATCGCCGCGGACACCGTGGTGACCAACGCCCACGTCGTGGCCGGCGCGGAGGACGTCGTCGTCAAGCGGCCCGACGGGGAACAGCGCTCGGCGACCGTGGTGGTGTTCGACCCGGACCGGGACCTTGCGATCCTCGCCGTGCCCGAACTCGGACAGGACCCACTGTCCACCGCCCCGCCGGAGGTCGGCGCGGACGGCGCGGTCATCGGCTACCCGGGCGGCCAGGACACCCCGCGGGTCGCTCCCACCCGCGTGGACGACCAGCGCACCGCCGTCGGTCGTGACATCTACGGCCGGGACCGCACCGAGCGAGAGGTGCTGTTCCTCTCCTCCGCCCTCCAGCAGGGGGACTCGGGCTCGCCGGTCATCGACGTGGCCGGCAACGTCAACGGGGTCGTGTTCGCGATCAGCCCGGACAACCCCACCGTCGCGTTCGCGCTCGCCCTCAGTGAACTCGAGGCGATCGTCGCAGCGCCGCGCACGCCCGGCGAGACCGGCCCCTGCATCTGATCGGTGCCGTCGCGGCAGGACGGTCCGGTCGGTCTACGCTGACGACATGAGCCCCACCTTCGCCACTGCCGACCGCGTCGATCGTGACGCGATGCTGGCCTTCGTCCGCCCGCGTCACCACGTGGTGTTGACCACCTTCCGCAGGGACGGCTCGCCACAGTCTTCGCCCGTGTCCGCGGGCGTCGACGCCCAGGGACGCCTGGTCGTGGCCACCTATCCCCAGCGCGCCAAGACCCGGAACCTGCGGCGCGACTCCCGTGCCAGCGCGGTCGTGCTCTCCGACGACTGGAACGGCCCGTGGGTCCAGCTCGACGGCCGCGTCGAGGTCCTGGACGTCCCCGAGGCGGTCGAACCACTGGTCGAGTACTTCCGGGCCATCTCCGGCGAACACCCCGACTGGGACGAGTACCGGCAGGCGATGGTGGGGCAGGGCAAGAGCCTGCTGCGGCTGACGATCGAGCGCTGGGGCCCGATCGCCACCGGCGGCTTCCCACCCGAGCTCGCCGAGCGCGACTGACGGCGTTACGAGGACCGCGTGACTCTGCACATCGCCCTGCTGCTGTTCGACGGCTGCGACCTGCTCGACGTCGGCGGGCCGTACGAGGTCCTGCTGACGGCGAACCGACTGGCGGTGCGGGCGGGCGACGAGCCGCCGTTCGCGGTCACGACGGTGGCCGTCGACGACCGGCAGATGACCGCGTACGGGGGCCTGGGTCTGCGGGCCGAGGTGACGCTCGAGGACCTGGGACCGGTGGACGTGGTCGTGGTCCCCGGCCTCGTCGACGTCGCGGCCGGGACCGGGGACGCGCGGCTGGTCGAGGCCGTACGCGAGTTGGTCGCGGCCAGCGAGGTGGCGACCTCGGTGTGCACGGGATCGTTCCTGCTGGCGGCGGCGGGTGCGCTGCGGGACCGGCCCGCGACGACCCATCACGAGGACCTCGAGGCCCTCGGCCGGCGGCACGACGTCGGATCCGTGGTCGCCGGGCGCCGGTGGGTCGACACCGGCGAGGTGGTGACCGGAGCCGGGCTGTCCAGCGGCATCGCGCTCGGACTCCACCTCGTCGACCGGTTCGCCGGCCGGGATCTCGCCACGGCGACGGCCGCCCAGATCGAGCACGCCTGGGACCCCGAGGGCGCCGACCAGGTGGTCTGACCGGTCCCGCTACGCCAGGCCCGCCCGCACCCGGAGGAGTTGCGCGAAGCCGTTGGGGTCGGCGACGGTCACGGTCATACCGGGATGGGGCAGCCGGTCGCGGCCGGCCAGTGCACCGACCGGCTCGTGGAAACGGACGCACACTCCCGCCCGGGTGTTGGTCCCGAAGGTGACGCCGCGGTCGGCCAGCGAGAGGTGGGGGCCGACGACCCGGTGGGCGCGGTAGGGGCCGCCGACCGTGACGTCCGCGACGTTGTCGAGGGTGGTCGTCAACAGCCAGGGGCCGAACCGGGCCCGGAGCACGCCCTGCGGGCCGCGACCGACCACGACCTGTGCGGTGGAAGGCGTCACGCCCGCCAGCCGGAGCAACGGCTGGTAACGACGGTCGAACTCGAAGTCGAATGCCTGCAGGGCACCAGCGTGGTCGGCCATCACGGGCTCCTCGTCGCGTCGCTGCCGTGGGTACCGGCCGGCGTCGCTGCGCGTGGGCCGCTGCCTCGTCCGCCGGTCCGCCTCCTCAGACGCCGGTACGCTGGAACGTCCCCCTTCGCGCGTCCGTCCGGCGCCCGGGGCTCCACCCCTTCCTCGAACGCTCGGGTTCTCGCTGTGGCTGTCCGTTCCGACCTGCGCAACGTCGCAATCATCGCCCATGTCGACCATGGCAAGACCACGCTGGTCGACGCCATGCTGTGGCAGTCCGGCGCCTTCCGCGAGGGACAGGACGTCGGCGAACGCGTCATGGACTCCAACGACATCGAGCGCGAGCGCGGCATCACGATCCTCGCCAAGAACACCGCCATCTCGCTGCCGGGTATCAACGGCGCTCCGCCGACGATCGTCAACGTCGTCGACACGCCCGGCCACGCCGACTTCGGCGGCGAGGTCGAGCGCGCACTGACGATGGTCGACGGTGCCCTGCTGCTCGTCGACGCCTCCGAGGGCCCGCTCCCCCAGACCCGGTTCGTGCTGCGCAAGGCGCTGGCGAGCAAGCTGCCGGTCATCGTCGTGGTCAACAAGATCGACCGGCCCGACGCCCGCATCGACGAGGTCGTCGAGGAGACGCTCGACCTGCTCATCGACCTCGGTGCGGACGACGACCAGATCGACCTGCCCGTGCTGTACACCAACGCGAAGGACGGCACGGCGACGCTCGACCTCGACACACCCGGCACCGACCTGCTGCCGCTGTTCCAGACGATCCTGGACCACGTGCCCGCCCCCACCCACGACCCCGACCACCCCTTCCAGGCGTTGGTCACCAACCTCGACGCGTCGAAGTACGTCGGCCGGCTCGCGCTGTGCCGCATCCAGCACGGCACCGTCAAACGCGGCCAGACGGTGGCCTGGTGCCGCGCCGACGGCAGCGTCGAGAACGTCAAGCTCAGCGAGCTGTATCTCACCGACGCGCTCGACCGGGTGCCCGCCGACGAAGCCGGTCCCGGCGACCTGATCGCCGTCGCCGGCATCGCCGACGTCACCATCGGCGAGACGCTCACCGACCCGGGTGACCCCCGACCGCTGCCGGTCATCACCGTCGACGAGCCGAGCCTCGGCATGACCCTCGGGGTCAACACCTCGCCGTTGGCGGGCCGCAGCGGCAACAAGCTGACGGCCCGGCTGATCGAGAGCCGTCTGCAGCAGGAGCTGATCGGCAACGTGTCGCTGCGGGTGCTGCCGACCGAACGTCCCGACACCTGGGAGGTCCAGGGCCGCGGTGAGCTCCAGCTTGCGATCCTGGTCGAGAACATGCGCCGCGAGGGCTTCGAGCTCACCGTCGGCAAGCCCCAGGTCGTCACCAAGGAGATCGACGGCACCGTCCACGAGCCGTTCGAGCACCTGTCGATCGACGTGCCGGAGGACTACGTCGGCGTCGTGACCCAGCTGCTCGGACTGCGCAAGGGCCGCATGGAGCAGATGATCAACCATGCGACCGGCTGGGTCCGGCTCGAGTACCGCGTGCCCGCGCGTGGGCTGATCGGGTTCCGCACGGAGTTCCTCACCGAGACCCGCGGCACGGGCATCCTCCACCACGTCTTCGATGGCTACGAGCCGTGGCAGGGCGAGATCAAGACCCGGCCCAACGGTTCACTCGTCGCCGACCGGCAGGGGGCGACCACCCAGTTCGCGCTGCTCAACCTGCAGGAGCGCGGCCAGCTCTTCGTCGGTCCGGGCGTCGAGGTCTACGAGGGCATGATCGTCGGCGAGAACGCCCGCTCCGAGGACATGGACGTCAACCCCGCCAAGGAGAAGAAGCTCAGCAACGTGCGCTCCTCCACCGGCGACGAACTGGTCCGGCTCGCCCCGCCGCGGGCCCTGTCACTGGACCAGGCGCTCGAGTTCATCCGCGAGGACGAAGCGGTCGAGGTCACGCCCGAGCACGTCCGCCTGCGCAAGGTCGAGCTCGAGGCGACCATCCGTGGCCGGCAGGCGAAGCGGGCCAAGCACGGCGGCGCACCGGCCTGAACCGGGGGTCAGACGCTGCCCTCGCTTCCCTCGTAGTCGAAACCGCCCAGCGGGTCGTCCCGGGTCGGCAGCTGCAGGATCTCGGGCACGAGCTCCTCGGCGAACGTGTCGTGGCGCTCGTGGATCGCGCGCAGCGGATCGTCCGCGTCGTCGATGCGCAGGTCCCAGAGCGGATACAGCTCCGTGCCCATGACGACGACCGTCGCGGAGCGGTGCCCCATGGTGTCGCCACCGGCGTCCTCGCCCGCGTCCAGGGCGGCGAGCAGACGCTCGACCAGGGGTTGCCCCTCGCTGGACAAAAACGCCTCGACGGCCCGGTCGACCACCTCGGGTCCGGCGAGCCGGTTGCCCTGACAGGCGTAGTTCGGACCGGTGCGGTGCCCCTTCCAGTCCTCGGGCAACGACCCCGTGAAACTGCCCGCACGGCCCTTCGCGTCCACGAGGCCGAACTGTCGTCCTTCGCGTCCGGGATCGGCGGCGACGAGCCGCTCGACCGCCTCGTCGGCGGCCACGCCCTCGGCCAGGAGCTCCAAGCCGTCGAAGGCCAGGTACGGGTTCATCATCGCCTGCGACGCGGCCGCACCCGTCCGGGCCCGGGCATGCGCCACGAGTTTGCCGACACCGGGCATCGCGGTCATGGCGCCGACGCCGATGTGGCCGCTGTCGGGGTCGAGGGCGACGAGCGAGAAGGTCACGCGGGGTTCCTGTCCTGACGGGGAGAATCGGTCCGCCAAGGTGCCGTCCGAGCGGCGGTCCGGCGCCCCATCGACCCCGTCCTTCGTCGCGCTACCGTCCCCGGGGTGGAACGGCGGAGGAGCGCGAGCATGTTGCGATGGATGCTGCTGCGGGCGGCGGGCGACGAGCGCCTGGCGCGCTGGGCGGCGGCGAGTCCGACGGTGCGTCCGGTCGTCGACCGCTACATCGCCGGTGACACCCTGGGCGCCGGGCTGAAGGCTGCGCGCGGCCTCGCCGACGCCGGCATGGCGGTCACGCTCGACCACGTCGGCGAGTACATCACCGACGCGTCCCAGGCCGACGAGGCGGCACAGGTCTACCGCGAGGTGCTGTCGCAGGTCGCCGCCGAGGACCTGCCGGCCGGCATCAGCGTGAAGCCGACCCAGCTCGGCCTGTTGCTCGAGCGCGACCGCTGCGAGAAGTTGGTCGCCGACCTCGCGCAGCGCGCCGCGGACGCCGCCGTCCACGTCACCCTCGACATGGAGGACCACCCCGTCACCGAGGCGACGGTGGCGCTGGTGGAACAGGCCCATGCCGCCGGCGCGACCAATGTCGGTTGCGCCATCCAAGCGGCGCTGCACCGCACCCCCGACGACGTCCGGCGGCTGACCCGGCTCGGCGCCAGCATCCGCCTGTGCAAGGGCGCCTACGCCGAGCCCGTGCACGTCGCCTGGCAGCGTCGGGTGGAGGTCGACCGGGCCTACCTGGAAGCGGCACGCCACCTGCTCCGGGAAGCCGACTATCCGCGCTTCGCCACCCACGACCACCGTCTGGTCGCGGCCATCAAACGCGAGGCGGCCCACCTCGGGCGGCCCCGCGACAGCTACGAGTTCCAGATGTTGTTCGGTGTCCGTGCCGACATGCAGCGCGCACTGGTCGCCGATGGCTACCGGCTGTGCGTCTACGTTCCGTTCGGGACCGAGTGGTTCCCGTACTTCACCCGCCGGCTCGCAGAACGCCCGGCGAATCTGGCGTTCTTCCTGCGCGCCCTCACCAGTGGAGATCAGCGATGAGCGACGGCCGATTCCAGGTCCCCGAGCCCGTCAACGAGCCGATCAAGGGGTATGCCCCGGGCAGCCCCGAACGCGCGTCGATCGAGGCACGTCTGCGCGAGATGTCGGCCGAACGCATCGAGGCGCCCTGCGTGATCGGGGGTCGCGACGTCACGACGGGCGACACCTTCGTCGCCCGCTCCCCCCACCGCCACGACCTCGAGCTCGCCGACGTCCACGCCGCCGGCCGCGACCAGGTGCAGCAGGCCATCGACGCCGCCCTCGAGGCCAAGCACGACTGGTCCCGCACGCCGTTCGAGCACCGCTGCGCGGTGTTCCTGCGTGCGGCCGACCTCCTCGCCGGCTCGTGGCGTGACACGCTCAACGCCGCGACGATCCTGAACCAGTCCAAGTCGATCCAGCAGGCCGAGATCGACGCCGCCTGCGAACTGATCGACTTCCTCCGCTTCAACGTGGCCTTCGCCCAGCGGGTCTACGACGAGCAGCCGATGTCGGTGCCCGGCGAGTGGAACCGCACCGACCACCGGCCGCTCGAGGGCTTCGTGCTCGCGGTGACCCCGTTCAACTTCACGGCGATCGCCGGCAACCTGCCCACCGCCCCCGCACTCATGGGCAACACCGTGGTGTGGAAGCCCTCCGAGAAGCAGGCCCTGTCCGCGCACCACCTCATGCGCCTGCTGCAGGCTGCCGGTCTGCCAGACGGGGTCATCAACCTCGTCCACGGCGACGGCGCGCAGGCCGTCGACGTCGCCACCTCCTCGCCCCACCTCGGCGGGTTGCACTTCACCGGCTCCGCCGCCGTGCTCTCCGGACTGTTCCGGCGCGTCGGCGAGCGGATCGACACCTTCCGGGCCTACCCGCGCATCGTGGGCGAGTCCGGCGGCAAGGACTTCGTGCTCGCGCACCCCTCGGCGGCGGTCGAACCCCTGGTGGTCGCCCTCGGTCGCGGGGCGTTCGAGTACCAGGGGCAGAAGTGCTCCGCCGCCTCACGGGCGTACCTGCCCCGAAGCGTGTGGGAGGGCGTCCGTGACCCACTCGCCGACCTCGCCAGCTCGCTCACGATGGGTGACGTCGGCGAAGACCTGTCGACGTTCATGGGTGCGGTCATCGACGGCAACGCCTGGGCCAAGCACCGTGACGCCATCGAGCAGGCACAGGAGGCGGGCGCCGAGCTGCTCGTGGGCGGCAAGCCCGACGACGCCGACGGCTGGTTCGTTCCCCCGACCGTGCTGGTGACCGACGACCCGCGGTCGCGGACCATGACCGAGGAACTGTTCGGACCGATCCTGACCGTGCACGTCTACGACGACGGCGACTGGGACGGCATCCTCGACGAGGTGGACCAGGCGGCGCCCTATGCACTCACCGGCGCGGTGTTCGCCGAGGACCTGCGGGCCGTCGCGCAGGCCACCGACGCCCTGCGTGACGCCGCCGGCAACTTCTACGTCAACGACAAGCCCACCGGTTCGATCGTCGGCCGCCAGCCCTTCGGTGGTGCCCGCCGCTCGGGCACCAACGACAAGGCGGGGTCGGTGCTCAACCTGCAGCGCTGGGTCTCGCCGCGGGTCATCAAGGAGACCTGGGCCGCCCCGGTCGACCACCGCTATCCCCACCAGGGCTGAGCGGCAGCGGGCCATGGCCGGACGGCGGCGGAGGGTGGACCGTCCGGCCACGGCACCACCCGAACGACCGCACCCGGACCTGCCGTCGACACGTCACCTTGGCCGTCATCCACCCGGAGGTCATCGTGGCCGAAGTCGCCCGCATCATCCCGGCGTCGCGTGACGCGGTCTTCGCCGCGCTCGCCGAGCCGGACACCTACCCGCGCTGGGTCGTCGGCGCCCAGCGGATCCGTGCCGTCGAGGGGAACTGGCCGGCTCCCGGCGCGACCTTCCATCACGTCGTAGGCGCGTTCCCGCTGCGGCTGCGCGACTCGACCTCGGTGCTCGAGTGCGCCGAGGGACGGCTGCTGGTGCTCGAGGCCCGAGCCCGCCCGATGGGTCGTGCCCGCGTCGAGCTGCACCTCGAGGAGGTACCGGGGGGCACCCGGGTGCGCATGGTCGAGTTCCCGACCTCGGGACCGGCGAGATTCGCGCCCGATCTGGTACTCGCACCCTCGATCCGGCGGCGCAACCACGTCTCGCTGGAACGCCTCGAGGCGGTGGTGACGGGGAGCAGCGACTGACCCGTCAGCGGAGCACTGCGGCGATCGCCCACACCGCGATCATGACGATGCCGACGACCAGCTCGACGATCACGCCGATCCCGTAGGCCCGTGCCACGCCCGCCAGCGACCGCCAGGCGGGTTGCCAGTCCCCGAGGCGGTCGCGCTCGGCGACCAGCAGTCCGACGGCCGCCCCGAGCAGGAAGCCGACGATGGGGACGACGAAGAACCCGACGACGGCACCGACCGCCGCGGAAACCAGCGAGCGCATGGGCACCCCACCACGGCGGCCGTGACGGGCCGGCAGCCACACGGTGGCGGCCGTACCGACGGCGAACAGCACGCTGAGCACGCCCGCGACGGCCCAGCCGGCCGCGTCGGTGCCCGCCAGCAGCGTGCTGCCCACGGCCGCCCCCCACACCAGCAGCAGGCCGGGCAGGACGGGAACGACCACCCCGATCATGCCGACGAGCATCACCGCGAGGGCCAGCGCGGCCACGGACGGGTCCATGTGCGTCGTCTCCTGCTCCCCCGGGCGCCGGTCCGGCGACACCTCGTGGGCCGGGCGGGGCTCGAACCCGCGACCAAACGATTATGAGTCGTCTGCTCTGACCAGCTGAGCTACCGGCCCGCGAAGGACGCGAGGGTAGTCCCCGGTGCCAGCGGGTCAGGGCACCTCACCGAAGGGCGCGGTGGTCGCGGCCAGCGTCGCCTCGGCACGGGTCGCGGCTGGCGCGCCGTCGACGAAGACGGCGACGCGGTACTCCTCGGTGCTGCCCGACGGCAGGGTGGTGGCCCAGGTCACCGGCAGCGCCACGCTGCTGGTGCCGCTGGCGCCGGCCTGGCCGGTCAGGATCGACCACGAGGAGGGGCCCTGGCGGTCGTCACTCGCGCGGAAGACGAACGCCTCGACCTCGCACGGACACGAGCTCGCTCCCTGGTCGGTGAAGACGGTCACCGACCCCTGCAGGACGACGTAGCCGGAACCACCGCGCTCACCGGTGGCATCCACCGTCACAGTGACCGGGACGCCGCTGCCTGCGCTGAGCGTGGTGGTGCTGTGGTCGGCCGTCACCCGCGGCAGCCCGCGGGTGAGGAAGGTCGCCATCTGGCCGCGGTTGACGGCGTTGCCGGCGCAGTAGCGGTCGGTGGTGCAGCCCGCGGTGATCCCGGAACCGGCGAGTTCACCGATCGCGGCGTGGTGGGTGCTGTTGGCGGGCACGTCGGTGAACACGTGGCTGGCCGCGGCCGGGACGGCGACCGCGAGGATGGCGAGCGAGAGCACGAGCAGCAGGCTGCGGCGGCGGGTCGTCAGCATGGGGGAACGCCTTTCGCGGTCGGATTCGGTCGAGGCGACCGACGAGGTGGCGGGACGGCCCGAGCGGGAGGTGGAGGACGACGGATTCATGACAGCTCCGAGGCGCGTCGGGGCGTACGGGGAGCGGTTCCGTCCGGACCGCTGCCGTCGACCGCACGCGCCGGGCGCGGCGACCGGCGCGTCAGACGCTGCACGGCACCGTTGCGGTCGATGACGATCGCGCCGCCGACGAACGATGCCCGCTGCTGCCCGTTCGCGACGCGGACCACGTCGCTGGTGGGAAGCCCGAGCGCGCCGGCAGGACCGCCGGCCTCGTCGTAGGCGGCCAGGATCGGTCCGGACAGTACGCGGGCCCCGGTCCCTGGGCCGACGAAGATCGCCCCGCGTTCGAGGTCGAGGCGACGGCCGCCTCCGACCGCGCGTGGTCTGCCGGCCGGTCGACCGAGCGTGCCGCCAGGGCCGCCCTCCTCGAGGTAGCGGGCCGCGAGGTCGTCGCCGACGGCGACCAACCCGTCGCCGCCGGACGCGACCACGATGCCGCGTTCGAACCGCTGCAGGCGGACCCCACCGGAGCTTTCCTCCTCGGCGACGGGCAGCCCCACCGCGTCGGGCGATCCGGCCGCGGGTACCCGGGCGGCGGCGAGCACGTCGGCGGCCACCTGCACGACCGGTCCGCCCGCCGCCTGTGCCACCGTGACGTGCTCGAACGTGACGACCTGGCCGCCACCGGTGCGACTCGTGCCGGTCGGGTAGCCCCAGGCGCCGGTGGGCCCGCCGGCGGCACGGAACCGTTCGTCGATGGCGCCGAGCACCGGCTGGGGCGTGGCCGAGCGGGTACGGAGGTAGATCGTCCCGCCCTGGTAGCGGACGTGCAGGCCGGCGCCGTCGCCGACGGCCGTCACCTCGGTCAGCGGGTACGCCAACGCGGACGTGTCACCACCGAGTGAGCGATGGGTGGCATCGATCGCGCCGTAGACCGCGAGCGCACCGGTTGCCGAGCGGTAGAAGATCGAGCCGTTCTCGTACCGGCGGTACCGGCCTCCGGCGGCGCCGGCACGTTCGGGCGTGGTTGCGCGTCCGAGGATCGAGCCCGACTGCCCCAGGTCCTGGTAGCGGAGGTCGATGTGCGTGGCGTTGCTGCCGGGCAGACACGTCGAGTTGTGGCTCCGTGTGCGGTTGTCGACCCGCAACGTGCGGTTGCACGAGGCGTCCCACTCCCAGGGGGTCATGCAGGTGACGACGCGGCAGACCACCTCGGTGACGCCGGCGACCTGGGTGTTGCACTGCCCGTAGCGGAAGTTGTTGCAGCAGACCCGTCGCTGGTCGCAGGTGCCGTCGGCGCATCGGCACGAACACGACGCGGACGGGCTGCGGTTGCAGTCGATCACGTAGCGGGCGCGCCCCATGCAGTACGGGGAATCGTCGATCCGCCACCATCCCGCGGCGTACGAACCCGGTGGGCAGGTGTTGGCGCCGTTGTTGACCGTGCAGCAGAAGGCGGTCCAGCCGCTCGAGCACGACGCGCCGGTGCCACACACCTGCGCGTACGCGCTGCCGGGCTTGAGCGCGTAACGGATGGGGTCGACCGCCAGGGCGGAGCCGACGACCGCGACCCGGCCGAGGAAGCGCCGGCGCGAAAGGCCCCGACCGGCGAGGGCACGTCCGAGACGGTCGACGACCCGGACGCTGATGGGACCCGTGTCTTCCGGTGACGCCTGCGGCTCCGTTGCGATGGTCATCTCGTGACCTCCTCCGCCGCGACGGGATCGAGGCGGATCTGCGCCAGGACCTCCTCGACGCGGCGAACCTGTCGGTTGGCGTCGCGGCCGTCGCCGAGGACGACGTAGAGGCAGAAGGCACGACCGGCCTCGGTGAAGAAGTGCTGCCAGCCGGCCTGACCCGGCAGGGAGCGCTGCAGGGACCGGCCGCTGAACTGCCGCGGGTCGAGCCTGCGTGGCAGGCCGTTCGCGGCGAACAGCGGCGTGCCTGCCTCCTCCGCTCCGTACTCGAGCAGCGCGACAAAGCTGTCGTCCCCGGCCATCAGGTCGACGGCACCGGAGCCGAAGTCGCCGCGCTCCGCCGGCAGGGCGAACGTGCCGAGGTGGACCACGGGCGGTGCCTCGGCGACCGCGGCAGGCGCCAACTCGCCGTCGCCCGCCTCGGGAGGCACGCGTTCGCGCCGGATGGCGCCCTCCCAGCCGTCCGGTAGTTCGGCCCGGATGCCGTGTCCACGCAGGTGCATGACGTCCCTTTCAGATCACGGCGCCGGCGACCCCGACAGCGAGGACCGCAACCGAAGCGGCGAGGGCCCCGTCGGTGATGCGCTTGGCGAGTGACGATCGCGCGTCGAGGTGGCGGTGGTAGCGCTGCAGCGCGAGCGGCTCACGCAGCGGTGCAGTCGTCAGCAGGGGCAGCGCCCGCACCAGGCCGAAGGTCGCGCCCAGGGCCGCTCCCGCGGGGATCGACGCCGACGCGACGGCGAACAGCAGCAGCAGGTGGATCGCCGCGGTAGGGATCCGGGTGAGGACCGCCGCCCCGAGCTGGAACCCGAAGCCGGCGCCGTACACCCAGCCGCGGTAGTGGGTCAGCCACCGCTCGTCGACCTGCCGCTGCCAGCTCGGCAGGCGCAGCGGCGCCCGTCCGGCGTCGACGGCGATCGCCAGCAGCCCGGCCAGCGCGAGCCCGCCGAGCACCGCCTCGCGGGGCGGGACGAGCCCGGCCGCACCGAGCCCGCCGAGGAGTGCCCACCCGAGCGCCCCCGCTACGGCGAAGACGGCGCCACCACCGAGGACGGACGCGAGCAGGTAGGCGGCGACCGTGAGGTGCCACCGTTGGCCGCGCGAGGCCTCCCCGACCGGGGAGATGCTGGCGAGCATCGACATGCCTCAGGGGGACCAGGAGCTGCGCAGCGCGGCCACGGCGGCCAGCGTCATCCCGATCGCGAAGATCACGCGTTCGGCTCCACGTCGGCGGCGAACTCGTCGGCGCGGCGGTACAGGCTCGGGTCACCGGGAGCGATCCCCGCCGCCAGCAGGTGCCGGTCGGCATCGCGTTCACGGCGCGCGTCGGCGGCGGCCTTGTCCCGCCCCGATGACCCCTGCAGCAGCAGGCGCCGCACCGCCGGCCAGGTCGCCGCCGTGCCCTCGCCCCGAACGCGGCCCGTCGTGCCGTCGACGTGGACGACATAGGGGCTGCCGGGCACGTCGTGGGCGTCCCAGGTGGCGCTGCTCATCACCACGGTTGCGCCGGGCGGGGCCAGGCGTGCGATGGCGTCCCGGTCCTCGTCCGGTTCCTCCCTGGTCACGATGACGACGCGGGTGTCGGCGGGAACGTCCGGCGCCTCGAGCGCGGGCCAGTAGGGCCGGCAGCCGGTGCACGTCGAGGACAGAAACACCAGCACGGTGTCCTGGCGCACGCCCCGGATCCGCAGGGCGAGCACGTCACCCGTCGGACTGACGCCGACGACGTCCTCCGCGAGGCGTCCGTCGACAGGCGCGGCGGGCGCCGTCTCGAACGCCGTGACGCCCTCGGGCAGCCGGGCACCGAGGCCGGGCTGCTCGGGATCGACGCCCGCACCCAACTCGTGCAGCCGGCGCAGGATCTCGGCGTGGCTGCGCAGCAACCCGACGACGAGGACGAGTTGCGCGGTGACGACGATGCTCAGGACGATCACCACGACGTTCATCCGGTACCTCCATCGATCGCCGCGGTCGGGGACGTGCGCGGCGCCGGCAACGTGACGCGTCGGGTCGCCGCCCGCAGCGCCGGCAGGCGAGTGAACAGCTGCTGCAGCGTCGCGACCGCTACGACCAGGAGCAGCACCGCCAACGCGGTCGGCACGGGCCCGAGGCCGAGCTGCCACGCCGGCGCCGGGGCGCCGGCCCCGAGCGGCAGGGCGGTCGCTGCGGCGGCCACGGCGACCACCGTGTTCGACACGACGTGCGTCGGACCGGCCGGTGCCGAGGCGGCGCCGAAGCAGCCGCAGGCCGCACCGCGACGCTGCTGGCGGTACGCGACGAGCGCGAACCCGAGATAGGCGACCGCCAGGGCTGCCGACGGCCAACGACCGCCAACGCCCAGGACCGCCCCGGCCAGGATCAGCTCCCCGACACCGACGGCCCGCACCAGCAGCAGCGAGTGCGCCGAGCGCAAGCCCAGGGCATCTCGCGCCTCGACCGGATGCCGCAGCTTCGCGATTCCGGCGGGCACGAGCAGCCCCGCGCCGAGCAGCACCAGGACAAAGACACCATCCAGTGCGACCGGTGCCACTCCCCCGAGCTGTGCGAGCAATCGTCTTCCACCCAAGGGCCCGGGTCCGACCCGGGCGTCGCGCGACGCTAGGTCACCCCGGTGGAGCGCGACAACAACCCCGTGTCGGACGGCGAAGGACCGCGCGAGAAGCGCGCTAGTTTTCCCGCCCTTGTCGGTGGTCCGTCTCGGCGGGAACCATCCGGCGTCGCCGACGTTCGCCGGAGGTCCTCGACATCGGTCCCCTCTTGGCGCTCGGCTCGGCGCTCAGCTTCGGCCTCTCGGACTTCACCGGCGGCCTGGCCGCGCGCCGTGCCTCCGCGCTCACGGTCACCCTGCTGGCCCAGCTGACCGGCCTCCTGGTGCTGTTGCCCGCCCTGGCACTGCTGCCGGGCCGCCCGTCGCTGCCCGCGCTGACCCTTGGGGCCGGTGCCGGCCTGCTCGGCAGCCTCGGGTTGGTGCTGTACCTGCGCTGCATGGCGATCGGGCCGATGGGGCTGATCTCGCCCATCGCCGCGCTCGTGGGTGCCGCCGTACCGGTCGGCTGGGGCGTCGTCCTGGCGGGCGAGACCCTGCTGGCGCGCGACGTGACCGGGATTTTGGCGGGCCTGGTCGCCGTCGTCCTGGTCGCCTACCAGCCCGGCACGTCGCTGCTGGCCGCTGGGACGCGTGGTCCCCTGGTCGCCGCCTGCGCCGGTGTTGCCTTCGGGTTGTTCCTGGTGCTGCTCGACGCCACCCCGACCGACTCGGGTCTGTGGCCCCTCCTCGGTGCCCGACTGGCCGGCAGCAGTCTGCTGTTCGCCTGGCTCGCCACGTCACGCCGGCGTTGGCCCCAGGCATCGGCCCGGTGGCTGACGGTGGCGAGCGGCGCGACGGACCAGCTCGCCAACGTGCTGTTCCTCCTCGCGACGCGCACCGGCCTGCTGTCGCTGGCGTCGCTGCTCACCTCGCTGTATCCCGTCGTGGTCGTCGTCCTCGCCCGCCAGCTGCTGCACGAACGGCTCACCCGCCCGCAGAGCGTCGGCGTCCTGCTCGCACTGGCCGCAACTGCCCTCATCGTCCTCTGAACACGACGGATGTGGAGCGAGGTCGCCGAAGCGGCCGCGGGCCGTGGCGATACCGGCTCGATCGGTTCGCGCCACGCGCCGACGCGGACCCGGAGTGCCGTCCCGGACCGCGTGCCGAACCGGTCAGGCGCGGCCACTCCTTCCACGCTGCGCCACCCACAGGATCGCGGCGATCACCAAGAGCGCGATGCCGACCCACGTGAGGATCCAGGTGGGCGCGTCGATGTCGAACTGCGGAGCGAACGCGCCGATCAGGAAGCAGACGATCCCGACGAGCCCCAGGAGCATGGCATTGCGTGGCATGATCGATGCCTCCGTCAGCGCCCGGCAGGGGAGGGGGAGATCAGTTGCGCTCCCTCGTGCACCGGTTCGATGCTACGCCCGCGCCGGTGCGCTCGCCACGACTCACGGGCAGCAGGCGCTCCAGGCAGAGCCGCAGTGCGCAGCCCCGTCCGCGACCCGAACCCTCGCTGTTCCATGCTCGGTCGTCTCGCTCCCGTTGCCCCGCCCACCGAGTTCGCCGGCGAGACCGTCGTAGGGGCGTGGACGCCGTCGCCTCCTCCGGTCAGAGGCCGAGCAGAAAGCGCGGCAATGGATCGATCCGAACCCGACGCCGGCCGCCGAGATCGGACCCTGGTCCACCTGGCCTCCGCGATCAGCGGAGCACGACGGCCTGCGTGTGTCGTCCTGGTCGCCGTCGACGGCGTCGACGGGGCGGGCAAGACCGTGTTCGCCGACTTCTGCTCGAACCGCTGACCGCCCCGGGCGAGCGCTGGGTGGTGCGGCGCGTCTACGACGTCCACGCTGAGCATCCCGTCGAGGCGGTGACGGAGCCGGCGGCCGACGTGCAGGTGCTCGTCTTCGACGGCATCTTCCTTCACCGGCCCGAGCTTCGCGATCTGTGGGACCTCACGGTGTTTCTGGAGGTCGACTTCGAGGTGTCGATCCCCCGCGGCGCTGCCCGCGGGTACGGCGACCCTGACCCCACGGCGGCGTCCAACCAGCGCTACGTCGAGGGTCAGCGGCTGTACCTGGCAGCATGCCGGCCGCGCGAGCGAGCCACATGGGTGATCGACAACAACGTCCTCGCCGACGCCCGCATCACCGATGGGCCCAAGACGTGACGACGGGTGGATCGAGCGCCGCTGGGGAGAGCGCCGGGGTGCCTGGCCCCATCGCGCCGACGACCTAAGGTCGCGGTGTCGTCAGGAGGTCTCGTGGAGCAGCGGCTGAGTCTGGTGACCTTGGGCGTGGACGATCTCCGCCGCGCCCGCGAGTTCTACGAACACCTCGGGTGGCGCGGGCAGGAGGTCGAGGAGACGGTCTTCTTCCAGGCGGGCAGCATCGGAGTCGTGCTCTGGGGGCGCGACAAGCTCGCAGAGGATTGTGGCGTCGAGGTCGCTGCTCCTGGCGGCTTCGGGGGCATCGCGCTCGCGCACAACGTTCGTTCGCGTACCGACGTGGAGGCCGTGGTCGAGGCCGCCGCCCACGCCGGAGGCACGATCACCCGGCCGCCGGCCGACACCTCCTACGGCGGCTATGCCGGGTGCTTCACCGATCTCGACGGACACGTCTGGGAGATCGCCTACAACCCCGGGTTCCCGCTCGATGCTGACGGGGCCATCACCATCCCGGCCCTCGCCGTCGACGGCTGAACGTCTTCGCACAGCAGCTGGCGAGGTCGAGTGAAGCAGGCCCCCTGCGGCCACACGACGTGCCGGATCGGGCAACGATCGCCATGTCGCATGTCGCCGTCCGTGTCGCGCTTCTCCCGCACTTCTGCGCCGAAACCGCGACAGGGGCGGGGAGCCGCGACATCAGCCGCGAGACGGCAGCATGTTGGCGTCGGACACGCCTGAGCGGGTCAGACGGCGAGCGGGTCGAGCCGCTCGGGGGCCGAGGTGCGGACGCCCTTCACGAGCAGGTAGAGGACGAGCCAGAACTCCGCGATGGTGGGCGCGGTGAGCATCGTGTGCGCGAGCGCCGGCAGGTCGGGAGCGATGAAGCCAACGAGGGTGTCGACGATCCAGCTGCCGCCCGCGACGACGAGCAGCACACCGAGCGATCGCGGGAACAGTCCCGACCGATGGGCGAGATAGCCCAATGGAAGCAGCCACAGGCCGAAGAAGATGCCCGCGAGCGCGTACCCGTGCGCATGGAGGTCGAGCAGGAGCAGTACGAGGCCGTCGGAACCAGGCGCGCCGTAGGTGGGATCGGTCGCGACGAGCAGGGCGGCCTGGTGGAGCAGCAGGTTGATCAGGATCATTCCTGCACCCACGGCGACGAAGACCATCATGGCCCCGGCGGCGTGCCGGTCCACGTGACGCAACAGCAGGTGGAGCGTGACGCCGACGAACACGAAGATCGTGGCCATGGCGATGTCGGCGACAAGGGCGAGACGGAACACGGTCGGGTTGGCCGTGAGGTTCTGGACGGTGGCCACCGCGTCACCGTCGACGTGGATGCCGGCACGGACACCGAGGTGGGCCGCGGCGCCGAGGACGCACACGAGCAGGTACAGGGCGCCGGCGAGCCGGGCGAGGCGAGCGGGAGTGGCCATGGATCCTCCGTCTGAAAGGCAGTCCGGCCACGATGACGGAACGTCTGGCCGCCGGCGTCGGTCCGCAGGCTCGAAGAGGCCCAGCCACCCGAACGACGCTCGGCTCGTGCTTTCGGCTGATGCCGGTCCCACACGCCTTCGACGGCCGGCCACGCCGAGACGCGCACGAGTTCCCGCCGACCCGACGCCGCGTCAGCCCTGCGGCGGGTAGCGCTTGAGTTCGCGCCGCGCCAGCGCCATCTCGTGGACCTCGTCGGGCCCGTCCGCCATCCGCAGCGTGCGCGCGTGGGCCCACATCATGGCGAGTGGCGTGTCGTTGGAGAAGCCCGCACCGCCATGGGTCTGGATCGCCTTGTCGAGCACCCACTCGGCCATCGACGGCGCGACGATCTTGATCGCCGAGATCTCCATCCGTGCGCCCTTGTTGCCCACGGTGTCCATCAGGTGGGCGGCCTTGAGCGTGAGCAGCCGGGCCTGTTCGATCCGGACCCGCGCCTGGGCGATCCAGTGCTGGAACACCCCCTGTCGAGCGATGGGCGTGCCGAACGGCTCGCGGCCGATCGCCCGCTCGCACATCAGATCGAAGGCACGCTCGGCCATGCCGATCAGGCGCATGCAGTGGTGGATGCGCCCCGGACCGAGCCGCTCCTGCGCGATGCGGAACCCGTCGCCCTCCTGCCCGATGAGGTTGCTCGCCGGCACCCGGACGTCGACGAACTCGACCTCGGGGTGTCCGCCCTGCCCGTCGTAGTGCCCGAAGACCGGCAACTCGCGCACCACCCGCACCCCGGGCGTGTCCATCGGCACCAGGATCATCGACTGCTGCCGGTAGGGCTGCTCGTCGGGATCGGTGACACCCATGAAGATGCCGACCTTGCAGCGTGGGCTGGCCGCGCCGCTCGACCACCACTTGCGACCGTTGATGACGTACTCGTCGCCGTCGCGATCGATCCGCGACCGGATGTTGCGCGCATCCGACGAGGCCACCTCGGGTTCGGTCATGAAGAACGCGGACCGGATCTCGCCGGCCAACAGCGGCTCGAGCCACTGCTGCTGCTGCTGCGGGCTGCCGAAGAGGTGCAGCACCTCCATGTTGCCGGTGTCCGGAGCGCTGCAGTTGAGCGCCTCGGGCGCGATCACGGGCGAGCGACCGGTCCATTCGGCGAGATGGGCGTAGTCGAGATTGCTCAACCCGGCGCCGTGTCGCTCGTCCGGTAGGAACAGGTTCCACAGCCCCCGGCGTCTCGCTTCGGCCTTCAGTTCCTCGAGCACCTCGGGCTGGTGGTGGCGGTCGCCCGAGGTCGCGATCTCGTCGTGGAAGCGTTGCTCGTTGGGATAGACGTGCGTGTCGAGGAAGTCGAGCAGCTCGACGCGCAGACGTTCACCGTGCCCGCTCAGCCGCAGGTCCACAACCTGGCTCCCCTCGCCCGGATCCGCCGCCGGGCGCCCTGCCCGGCCGGCGCCGCACGTTAGTCGCCGACGCTGCGCAGGTGTCGGTCGGCGGCATCCTCACCGTGGCGCGGCACCCGACCCTGTTCGAACCCGGCGACGGCGGCGAACACGACCTCTTCGCCGCGACGCCGCAGGTCACCGGCGGCCGCAACGGCGCCCGACCTCGCCTTGCGCAGGGCCTCACGACGGAGCTCACGTCGGCGCTCGACGCCGTGCTCGGGGTCCTTGAGGTACATCCAACCGGCGCCGAGCGCCGCACCGGCGGAAAAGGTCATCATCGACCGCAGACGCACAACGGATTCCTCGATTCGGCTGTCCCCACGCTACTACCCGTGGCGCTGCGTCCACGACGACGGCCCGCCGTCATGGTGCGGCGGGCCGTGGTCGGTGACTCGGGCGAACGATCAGCGCAGGCCGAGCTGACGGCTGCAGGAGGGCCACGCCTGCCAGCCCTGGCGCTCGAGGAGGATCTCGGCGCGACGGATCTGCTCCGCCTTCGAGTTCTCGTGCGGGTAGCCGCTACCGCCGACCCACCGCCACGAGTCGATGGTGAACTGCAGGCCGCCGTAGAAGCTGTTGCCGGTGTTGATGCTCCAGTTGCCGCCCGACTCGCACTGTGCGAGGCGGTCCCAGACACTGACATCGACGCCGGAAGTGGCCGGAGCCGGCTCGTCGGGCGCCGGTTCGGGCTCCGGCTCGGGCTCGGGCTCGGGCGCCGGCGCGGGCTCAGGCTCGGGTTCCGGTTCGGGCTCAACGGCGACGAGCTCGGTACGGGCCTCGACCGCCTCCGTCAGCGCAGCGGTCAGGGGTACGTCGCCGGCCGGGCGTGGCTCGACGCGGTCGCTCGGGGTGACCGAAACGGTGCGCACGACGGCCGTGCGCTCGTCGGGCTCGTCGGATGACGCGTTCGCGTCGAGGGTGACGGCAGCCGTCGCGACAGCCACGAGGGCGCCAGCGACGGTGAAGCGTTGGATGACACGGCGGGGGGTGGCGGTCCGGGTCGTGCAGGCACGACGGGACATGCGAACTCCTGGAACGGGGGCAAGGGGGATGGCGGCGAGTGCGGTGCCTGCCCGGCTGGATGACGGGCGGCGGTGAGGGGTGGTGCCGCCGAACGGCTGGAACGGTGACCGGTGTGCGGGTGACCACCCCCACGGGACCCTGCCCATCCGGACACTGGACTCGCGCGGGAGGGCCGCACCCCGGTCGCTCGACCGGGGTGCAACCCGGTCGTGCGGTCAGGGGACGACGAGCGCGTACCGCTCGTGTCCACGGGCGCTTGCATCAGCGCGCACTCGGTATTCTGGCGTTTTCGTCCGGCTGACCGAACGGCAGCCCGAGCTCCCCGGGGCCCCGTCGTGGTCACACCTGGTCCGTCGTCGCCGGCGCGCAACCGTCTCCTCGCAACCTCGAGCGGGACCAACCTCGACGCGTTCGGCACCAGCGAGTGGGGGTTGCTCGCCGCCGTGGCGACGATCTGGGGCACCTCGTTCCTGTTCGTCGCCATCGGCCTGGAGGCGTTCGAGCCGGGGCTGATCACCCTTGCCCGCGTCGGCCTCGGCGCGGCCGCGCTCGCCCTGGTCCCCGCCGCCCGCAGGACCGCGATCGCGCGCGAGGACCTTCCGCGCGTTGCGCTGCTCGGGGTGATCTGGATGGGGATCCCGCTGCTGCTGTTCCCGGTGGCCCAGCAGTGGATCGACTCGTCGGTGGCGGGCATGGTCAACGGCGCGATGCCCCTCACGACGGCGATGTGGTCGGCGTTGCTGCTGCGGCGACTGCCGGGCCGCACCCAGGCCATCGGGCTGGTCGTGGGCTTCTTCGGGATCCTGGCGATCTCGCTGCCGGAGCTCCCGGTCGGCGCCACACGCACCGGCACGGCGGAGACCGCGCTCGGCACCGGTCTGGTCTTCGTCGCGATCGTGCTGTACGGGCTGTCGGCGAACCTCGCCGTACCGCTGCAACAGCGTTACGGCGCCCTGCCGGTGCTGCTTCGCGCGCAGCTGGCCGCGCTGGTGGTGATCGCCCCCTTCGGCGTCGCCGCGATCGGCCCCTCGCGTTGGGACCCGATGGCTGCGCTGGCGATGCTGCCGCTCGGGCTGCTCGGCACCGGGCTGGCCTTCGTGCTCATGGCCACCCTGGTCGGCCGCGTCGGTGGCCCGCGCGGGTCGGTGGCGGTCTACTTCGTGCCGGTCGTCGCCATCGCCGCGGGCATGCTCTTCCGCGCGGAGCAGGTCCATCCACTGGCGCTGCTCGGCACGCTGCTGGTCCTCGCGGGAGCGTGGATCACCTCGCGGCGCGAACCCCTTCCGCCCGCGCCGCTCGGACGCGGCTAGGCCGACTGGGGGCCACGGTCCTGCAACGCCTGCTCGACGCGCCGGGTCTTGTACGCCAGCGAGTGCTCGTGGCCCGCACCGGGATGGTGGTCGAGCTTCATCACCAACGAGACCCGTGGCGCGTAGCGCTCGCAGATGTCGATGCATTCCTTGAGCAGGGCCTGGATCTCGTCCCATTCACCCTCGACGTTGGTGAACATCGCGTTGGTCTCGTTGGGCAGACCACTGGCTCGGATGGCGGCGACACACTCGGCGACGGCATCGCCGACGTGGTTCTGCTCGCCGACGGGAGCGACGGAGAAGGCGACGATCACGGGATGACTCCTTGCTGGGGGACGTCGAGGTCGCAGCCTGCCAGACGTCACGGCCCGCCCAACGGGCCGGTCGCCGAGTGTCGGGGCCCGGGCGCCCGTGGGTAGGCTGCCGCCTCCGTCGGGGGCACGCGCATCGCGCTCCAGCGCCCCCACGTGACGCTCCCCTCCGTCTTGATGCCTCCGCATGAAAGGTGAGGCCGTGTCGGCCGACGCATCGACGTTCGCGTCGGACCGTGGCCGTCGAGGGGCCCGCTTCGTGCTCGGGCTCGTGGCGGTCGTCGCGGTCGCGATCGGCCTCAACCTCCTCTTCGGTCCCGACGCCCGGGCGCAGGAGCCGGGCCTCGGCGCACAGTGGGCACAGGACCCCGAGCTCGTCGACCGCGGCGCGCAACTGTTCGGGGCCCACTGCGCGCTCTGCCACGGTGAGCAGGGCCGTGGACTGCAGCAGCCGGGCCCGCAGGCGGGGCCGCCGCTGCTGGGCGTCGGTGCCGCTTCGGTCGACTTCATGGTGCGGACCGGCCGCATGCCGATGACCGACGCGCAGCACCGGCTGCAACGTGGCGACCAGCGGTTCAGCGACCCCGACCGCCGGGCGCTGGTGGCGTTCGTCGAGAGCCTCGCGCCCGGCGAGGGCCCCGACATCCCCGACATCGAGGGCTGGGAGGAAGCCGACCTCTCGCACGGCCTCGAGTTGTTCACCCGCAACTGTGCGGCCTGCCACGGCCCCACCGCCCAGGGCATCGCCGTCGGCCAGCGCGACGTGTCCTCGACCCTGGACGTCGCCTCACCGATCGAGATCGCCGAGGCGATCCGTTCGGGCCCCGGCGTGATGCCGCGCTTCCTCGACGACACCATGGACGAGGAGGACCTGCAGGCGGTCACGGCCTGGGTCATGGACCTGCGCGACCGCGAACGGCCCGGCGGCTGGTCCTTCGGTCGCTCGGGCCCGGTCGCCGAGGGTGCGATCGCCATCGTGCTCGGACTCGGGCTGCTCGCGATCGTGATGTACCTGCTCGGTGAGAAGGCCCACGACGAGTACGACGAGGTGGAGGAATACCGTGGCGAGCGGTGAGCGGGGCGGCACGCGTGCCGACCAGTGGCGCGAGCAGCGCGAACGCGAGGACCGGGGCGCCCGCGTCGCTGCCCTGTTCTTCGTGGTCGCCATCGTGGCCGCGTTCGGGCTCATGTTCGTCTACGTGGCCGGCGGGCAGACCCAGCTGGAGGGGCTGCTGCTGTTCATCGCGTTCGGGGCCGTCGGCACCGGACTCGGTGTCTGGGGGAAGAAGGTCGTCGGGCCGAAGATCGTGGTCGAGGAGCGTTACCCGATGCGGTCCTCGGACCAGTCGCGCGACGCCTTCGAAGCCGCCTACGAGGAATCGCTCGGTGAGGCGGTCGTCGGCGGCCGACGGCGATTCCTGCTCCGCCTGCTCGCCGGCGCTGGCGCGTCGCTCGGGCTCGCGCTGCTGGTCCCGCTGCGCAGTCTCGGGCCGGGACCGGGCGGTGACATGTTCGTCACCGAGTGGCAGGACGGACGACGGCTCGTCGACGCGTCCGGGAACCCGATCCGCCCCGAGCAGATGTCGGCCGACGAGGTCCGCACCGTCTTCCCCGAGGGCGCCGAGGGCGACGCCAAGGCGCAGGCGCTGCTGATCGGTACCCGTCCCGACCAGCTCGATCGCGACGCGTTGCCGCGCGAGACCGTCGACGACCTCGTCTGTTATTCGAAGATCTGCACCCATGCCGGCTGCCCGGTGGGGCTCTACCGCGCCTCGGTCGGCGAGCTGATCTGCCCCTGCCACCAGTCGACCTTCGACGTCAACCGCGCCGCGATCGTGGTCAGCGGACCCGCCGGCCGTGGCCTGCCGCAGCTTCCCCTGGGCGTCGACGACGCCGGCTACCTGGTCGCCACCGGCGACTTCAGCGAACCGGTCGGCCCCTCGTTCTGGAACATGACCCACGACGTGCAGGCGGAGGACGTGACGTGAGCGCTTCCGACACCCGCCGCCGGCACGGCGGTCCCGTGGACGACCTCGCCCGCTGGCTCGACGACCGTCTGCGTCTCGCCGAAGGCTCGAAGAAGTACCTCAACAAGGCGTTTCCGGCCCACTGGTCGTTCCTGCTGGGCGAGGTGGCCCTGTTCTCCCTCGTCGTGCTGCTGTTCACCGGCACGTTCCTGGCGTTGTTCTACACGCCCGACGCCCGCCTGGTGGTCTACGACGGCCCGTACGCGCCCCTGCAGGGCATGGAGATCTCGGCCGCCTACGAGTCCACGCTCCGCCTGTCGTTCGAGGTGCGTGCGGGCCTGCTGATGCGCCAGATCCACCACTGGGCCGCGCTGGTGTTCGTCGCCGCGATCGTGGCCCACATGCTGCGCGTGTTCTTCACCGGCGCGTTCCGCAAGCCACGCGAACTCAACTGGGTCATCGGCGTCGCGCTGCTCCTGCTCGCCTTCGGCGCCGGCTTCACGGGCTACTCGCTCCCCGACGACCTGCTCAGCGGCACCGGTCTGCGCATCGGCTACTCGGTGGTGCTGGGCATCCCGTTCATCGGTCCGCTGCTCGGCTTTCTGCTGCTCGGCGGCGAATACCCCGGGACGGACACGATCAGCCGTCTCCACATCGCCCACGTGATGCTGATCCCGGCTGGCCTGCTGGCCCTGCTCGGCGCCCACCTCGCCATCCTGATGCGGCAGAAGCACACCCACAAGCCGAGCAACCTCGCCCGCGAGGACAACGTCGTCGGCGAGCCGCTGTTCCCGAGCCAAACCCTGACCACGCTCTCGCTCGGGGCCTTCACGATCGCGGTGCTCTCCCTGCTCGGTGGGTTGTTCGAGATCAACCCCGTGTGGCTGTACGGCACCTACGAGCCCTACGAGGTCTTCGCCCCGGCGCAACCGGACTGGTACATGGGCTGGACCGAGGGCCTGGTCCGGCTGTGGCCGGCGTGGGAATGGACGATCCTCGGCGTCACCCTGCCCTCGACGTTCCTGCCCGCCGTCGGCATCGGGGGCCTGATCTTCACCGTCATGTTCGCCTGGCCGTGGATCGACCGCCGATGGGTGGGCCGTGACGACTTCGAGCACCACCTGCTCGAGCGCCCGCGCGACAACCCGTTGCGGACCGGCATCGGGGTCGCGGCGCTGACCTTGATGGCGGTCATCTTCGTCGCCGGCTCCAACGACGTCATCGCGTCCAACCTGACCATGGGTCTGCAGACGCTGACCAACCTGCTCCGCCTGGCCTGCTTCGTGCTCCCCCCGATCGCGGGGTACGTCGCCTACCGGCTCGCCTGGTCGCTCAAGCGCAGCGAGACCTCGGTCGAGGCCGCGGCGGCAACCCGGTCCGGGTCGGACTGACGTGACGGCGTTCCACCGCTATCTGGGTGCCCTCGTGGTGCTGTTGTTCGTCGTGATCGTGCTGTGGGCGCTGCTGCTGCGCGTCGCCCGGCGCGAGGAGGCGCCCGACGGGCTGTGGGCGGTCCAGCACTGGACCGAGAACCTGCTCGTCGTACAGACGGTGCTCGGCATCGTCCTGCTGCTGCTCGGACGGCGCGTGTTCGCCCAGCCCGACGCCTGGCTGCACTACCTGTACGGCTCGTTGTTCCCGCTCATCGCCATGGTCGCGGGTCGCCTCGCGAGCATGCGCCGTGAGCGGTTCTCCTACCTCGGCCTGGCGTGGGGCGCGTTCTTCGCCTTCGGGTTGACGCTGCGCGCGTTGCAGACCGGCTGCGGGTACAGCATGGGCGAGATCGCCCGTTGTCTGCGTCTGGCCTGATGGCCAGCGTCACCGGGGAAGATCGCGGCGCCTGGTGACGTTGAACCCTGCCCACCCCCTTTCCCCCGACTCGAGGAGTTCGCGTGCGTCTGCGCTTCGGCATCACCTTCGACTACCTGTGCCCGTTCGCCAGGAATGCCAACGAGCACGTGGTGGCAGCCCTACGCGGCGGCGCCGACTGGGACGTCGACTTCGTGCCCTACAGCCTCGCGCAGGGGCACGTCGAGGAGGGGCAGCCGGACGTCTGGGATCACGACGACCCCGAGGCCGCCTCGGGGATCCTCGCGCTGGAGGTCGGACTGCTGGTCCGTGACCGCTACCCCGACGCGTTCCTCGACGTCCACGAGGCCCTCTTCGCCGCCCGCCACGACGAGGGCGGCGACCTCAAGGACCCGAAGGTACTGGCGGCCGCACTCCGTACGGCAGGACTCGATGCCGAGGCCGTGCTCGCCGACGTCGCCGAAGGCGAGGTCCGCGAGCAGCTGCGCAAGGAGCACGACGCCGGCGTCGCGGAGTATCACGTCTGGGGGGTACCGACCTTCATCGCCGGTGACCGTGCCGTGTTCGTGCGCCTCATGGACCGTCCCGAGGGCGACGTCGCCAAGGCGACCCGCAGCATCGAACAGGTCATCGACCTCGTGGTGAACGCGCCCATGCTCCACGAGTTCAAGCAGACCGACCTGCCGCGGTAACGGCCGGCGTCCCTGCCGCGGTAACCGAAGGCGTCAGACGCCCAGGATCTCGCGGGCGCGGGCGATGTCGTCGGCGACCACGACCAGTCGGCTGCCACCCGCGATGTAGGCCTGTTCGATGTTGACGCCGGCATCGGCGAGCTTGCGGCAGGCCGCACCGAGGTGACCGGGTTCGTCGGGCAGCGCGACGATGGCGACCTCGCGCGCCGCCTTGACGTCGAAGCCCGCGTCGCGCAGGACCAGGACCGCCTCGTCGGCCTTGTCGACCAGCAGGTGCACGATGCCCTTGCCCTGCCCGGTGAAAGCGCTGATGGCCTCGATGTTGATGCCGGCCGTGCCGAGCGTCTCACCGAGACGTGCCACCACACCGGGCTCGTCGTCGGGGATGATGACCAGGTCCTTGCTCACAACGGCCTCGCATGTCGGTGGTCGTCGAGGCTAGCCGGCGCACCGTCGCCCGCGCGACGGCGGCGTTCGAGGCTGCCGACGGCCGTTGCTACACTGCCCGCCGCGCTCGGCGCTGCTTCATTCCGGGGTAGCTCAGTTGGCAGAGCGTTCGACTGTTAATCGAAATGTCGCCGGTTCGAGCCCGGCCCCCGGAGCCTCGCAACACCCCGACGGCCGCCCCCTGGGCGGCCGTCGTCGTGTGTCAGCCCGGTCGCGTCGCGCTCAGCCGGACCGAGTCAGCACCAGCTTGCCGAACAGCTCGCCCGCGACCATGCGCCCGAAGGCCGCACGCGCCTCGTCCATCGGCAACACGTCGTCGATCAGGGGCCGCACCCCCGTCGCGTCGAGGAACCGCACCAGCCGCTGGAGTTCGGCGCGCGTGCCCATCGTGGAACCCACGACGCGCAGCTGGCGGTAGAAGACCCGCGCAAGGTCGGCAGGCGGGTTCGGACCAGAGGTGGCTCCCGAGACCACCACGACACCGCCCGGTTCCAGCGCGCGGAGCGAGTGCTTCCAGGTCGCCTCGCCCACGGTCTCGAGCACCGCGTCGACGCGGCCCGGCAGGCGCTCGCCCGACAGCACGCCGACATGGGCGCCCAGATCGAGGGCCTGCGCGAGCTTCGCCTGGTCGCGGCTGGTGACGCTGACGTGCAACCCGGCGGCACGCCCGAGCAGGATGGCGGCGGTCGCGACCCCCCCACCGGCGCCCTGGACGAGCACCCGGTCACCCGGGCGCAGTTCCCCACGGGTGAACAGCATCCGGTACGCGGTGAGGTAGGCCGTGGGCAGGCACGCGGCTTCCTCGAACGACAGCCCAGCCGGCTTGTCGATCAGGTTGCGCGACGGCACCGCGACGAGGTCGGCGAACGTGCCGTCGTAGCGTTCGGAGAGGATGTTGAAGTCGGACGCGAGCGTCTCGTCGCCGTCCGAGGTGGCGACCACGGCGTGCACGACGACCTCCCGGCCGTCCTCGGTCACCCCCGCCGCGTCGCAACCGAGCACGATGGGCAGCCGGTCGGGGTCGATGCCCACGCCGCGCAGCGTCCAGACGTCATGATGGTTGAGTGAGGCGGCCCGCACCCGCACCACCTCCCAGCCGGGAGGGGGCGAGGGGTCGGGGTGCTCCCCCAGGCGCAGGCCCGCGAGCGGGTCGTCGGGTGTGGCGGCGGTGGCAGTGATGGCAAACATGCCGTGACCATAGACGGCGAGCGAGGAACCACCGATGGACGAGTCCCCGCAACGAACGCGCACGCTCGGCACGACGCGCATCGTCGCCCGCACCGGCGACCTGACCGCGCAGGACGTCGATGCGATCGTCAACGCGGCCAACGCCGGACTGCAGCACGGTGGCGGCGTCGCGGGCGCCCTCGCTCGCGCCGCCGGCCCCACCTTGCAGGCCGAATCCGACGAGTGGATCGCCGCGAACGGCCCACTGCGCGACGGCGTGGCGGCCGTCACCGCAGCAGGTGACCTGCCCTCGCAGGTGGTCGTGCACGTGGCAGGCCCGATCTACCAGGCCGATCGTGGCGACAACGCCGACCGCCTGCGGTCGGCCGTGCTCGCCGCCCTCGACGCCACGGCGGCACGCGGGCTGCGCACCATCGCGTTCCCCGCCATCTCGGCCGGGATCTACGGCTACCCGCGGCCGGAGGCCACCCGCATCCTGGTCCAGGCGGTCGCCGACTGGACCGCTCGGCACCCGGGGACCCTCGACGAGGTCCGCCTCGTCGGCTTCGACGCCGGCGCCCGCGACGACTTCGCAGCAGCGCTCGCCTCCCTGCCCTGACCGGTGAACCATCGCGCCCGCCACCTCTCCGACCCCGAAGTCATGTCGCGCCGACGGCTCACGGTCGCGCAGATCCCGCAACGTTGACGACCCGGCGCGACACGGGCCGGCTCCCGCGACATGGACCGGCTGCCGTGACATGGCGGCGGTGTGGGGATCAGGGGGTGGTGGCTGTGGCGTGGAGGTGTTCGGCGGGGCCGGAGGCGAAAGGGCGTTCACCGGCGAGGACGCGTTCGACGAGCCACGCCGCCAGGTCGGGTCCGAGCTGGGCAGCCTCGTCGGCCAGCCGTCGGGCCGCGTCGGCGGGCCGAGGGTCGGCGAGGTGGCGTACGACCGTCCACCGCAGTCGGCGTGGGGAAAGGCGGCCCGGCCGCAGCACCGCGGCGACGCCGGCTTCCTGCAGGCGCGCGGCGGCCTCCCACTGGTCCCCCAGTTGCGGCACGACGACCATGGGGACCGCGGCAGCGGCGGCCTTCGACACGAAACCGCCGCCGCCTGGCCCGATGGCGAGGGCGGCCTCGGCGAGGAGCGGCCGGTGCGGTCCACGCCCGACGACGACCCGGCCGTCGATCCTGGGCGCGAGGTCCGACGAGGTGATCACGACTCTCAGGTCGAGGTGCCGCAGCGCGTCGAGGGCCGCACGCCCGAGTCCCCCGGCCGCGTCCGTGGCGGTCGAATCGGTCACCAGCACGAGCGGGTCGTCGCCGGCCGGAGGCGCCAGTGGTGCCAACGGCGGCTCGACCGCCAGCGGCCCGACGACGTGCGCCCGCGCCGGCCACTGCAGGCGGGGCCGCTCGAGCCCGGGCAGCGTGGCGACCAGCCGCAGGGCGGGGGCGGCGACCCGCTGCAGTCCGATACCACGCGCCGCTTCGGCCGCCTGCCGCCACCCCTCCGCGAGCGAGGCCGCCTGCTTCACGTGGATACGCCGGTCGTCGAAGCGCCGTAGCGGATGCCGTGCCGGATGCCGACCGGATCCCACCGGTGGCAGGTCCGATGCGGGATCGGGCAGGTGGTGCGGGATCGTCTCGACCCACGGCACCCCCAGCAACTGGGCGGCGAAGGAACCGGCGCGGGTGAGCAGGTCGGCGACGACGAGGTCGAGGTCGCGTTGACGGAGGGCGGCAGCCAGGGGCAGCGCCATCGCGGCACCGCGCTGCCACAGCAGGTGGCCGAAGTCACCGTCGTGGTCCGTCGGCTCGAGCAGGGGCAGTTCGAGGAAGTCGCAGCCGTGGTGGGCGGCAAGCCGCGCGTGCTCTCCGCCGCTGCAGAACAGCACGTCATGACCGCGCTGCACCAGCGCTGCACCGACACCGAGCGCCGGATAGGCATGACCGGCGTCTGGACCGGCGACGACGGCGATGCGTCCCACGCTGCCTCCTGACGGCCGCGGCAGCCTATGGTCGCATCGCGTCAGAACGCGAGGTCGGTGACCGTCGGCGTGGTCGGCGTGAGGAACGCGTCGCACCAACCACCGACGCGGGCCGCGAGGCGCGGGTCGTGGACGCGGACGAGGACCTCGACCGCGTCGGGTGCCGGAGCGGCGGGCCACCGAACGACCGTGACACGATGGGCCTCGACGCGCAGGCGCGTCGCCCAGTGGTGGCGCACGGTGTCGGCCGCGGTTCCGTGGCTGGCGCGAACGACGACCCGGATCCGTCCGGCGTCCACCTCGGCGTGGTCACGAAGCCAGTCCAGGCCACGGGCGACGAGCTCCGCCCGGGTCCCGGCGATCGTCAGTGCATGGGGATCGCTCTCGGAGATGGCGGCGAGCAGGCCGAGCCCCGATGCGAACGGCGGGTCGCGCCGCAGCCGGTCCGCCGCCTCGTCGGCGGCCGTACGACGCCGGCTGTCGGCGGCGCGATGGGCGGCAGCGGTCGTGTCGTCGGCGCGGGCCGTCGGTCGCGGGACGGCCGCCAGGCTCTCGCCCACCCAGGCGCGTACCAACAGCTCGTCGGCCGGCAGCCGGGCGGCGATCGCCCGGGGGCTCAGACCCGCGCGCCGCAACGCACGTGCACGCGCCGGGCGGGTGTCATACGGGTCGTCGTCGGGCGTCGGCACCCGCGCAACCGCACCGTCGGCCGGCGCGTCGGTGACGACGGTCAGCGCGGGCAGGCTGGCGGGCGCGACGGCGCGGCGGGCGCGGGCGGTCAGCGCGAACGCGACCGGCTGGTCGGCCTCGTCGTCGAAGGGCAGCAGCGGTTGCGCCGCGGGGACCGAGCGCGCCGCGGGCAACTCGTGAACCTGGTCGTCGTCCATGCCCCGACGCTACGCCGAGGGTGTGACACGCCCGGGCCGGAGCGAGCCGGACCGGATCAACCGCGCAGGTAGCCCTCGAGGGCGTCGGCGAGTGCGGGATGGCGCAGCTTGGCCAGCGCCTTCGCCTCGATCTGGCGGATGCGTTCGCGGGTGAGCCCGAGTTCGGATCCCACCTGCTCGAGGGTCTGCGGCTGTGCGTCGCGTAGGCCGAAGCGGCGTTCGATGACGGTGCGTTCCCGGATCGAGAGCTCGTCGAGGACCATGGCGAGGTGCTGCTGCAGGAGCAGGTAGGCCGCGGCGTCGGCTGGCACGATCGCGTTGGCGTCCTCGATGAGTTCCCCCATCGAGGCGTCGCCCTCCTCGCCGACCGGCGCGTCGAGGGACGTCGGGTCGACCGCCAGCCGCCGGAACTCCTCGATCTTGTCGACGGGGAGCTCCACCGCCCGGGCGACCTCCTCGGTGGTCGGTTCGCGGCCCAGCCGTTGCACCAGCTGGCGTTCGACCCGCTTGATCTTGTTCATCGTCTCGACCAGGTGCACCGGGATGCGGATGGTGCGGGACTGGTCGGCGATGGAGCGGCTGATCATCTGCCGGATCCACCACGTGGCATAGGTCGAGAACTTGTACCCACGGGTGTAGTCGAATTTGTCGACCGCCCGCATCAGGCCGAGGTTCCCCTCCTGGATGAGGTCGGGGAACAGCAAGCCACGGCCGAGGTAGCGCTTGGCGATGGAGACGACCAGGCGCAGGTTCGCCTCGGTCAGGGCCGCCTTGGCGTTGCGACCGAGGCGCTCGATGCGCCGGAGCCGGGCGCGCTGTTCGGGCGAGAGCTCGAGCATGGAGTCGAGCTCCGCACCCGCGGCAGCGCCCGCGTCGACCCGCTTGGCGAGATCGACCTCCTCCTCGGGGGTGAGCAGGTCGACCCGACCGATCTCGTTGAGGTAGAGCCGGACGGCGTCGACGTTGGCCGTGCCGTCTGCCGCCGCCGGCGTCGTCGTCACCCCGTCCGGGGGGCTGTCCTCGACGATCGCGATGCTTGCCCGTCGCAGCTGCCTGGCGACGACCAGGGCGACGCTGCCGTCCAGACCGGCCCGCTTGAGCGCGTCACCGACCTCGGTGGTGGTCACGAAGCCGCGGTCGCTGCCGACCTCGAGCAGTTCTGCCACCTCGGGGGTGCGTGAGATCGACTCGCGCTCAGCGAGGTCGACGACGTCGGCGTGACGAGCGGCATCGGCGGCCGCGGCGTGCACGTCCTCGCCTGGGCCGTGCGCGGTCGCGGCGAGGTCGGCGTCGCTCGGTTCAGGCTCGTGCGGTGGGGGGGGCAGCGCCTCCGGCCGCTCGGCATGCAGGGTCGTCACCGTGGCCACGCCGTCGGTCGCCGCAGGAGCCGTCGACCGGGGCCCGTCGGCAGGCGGCACGGACGACTCCTCTCGGTCCCGTTCGTTGACTGACCGGCCCTCGGCCGGCGAGGCACCGGCGGCCGCTCGACCCCCGCTCCCCCTCGAACCGCAGGCTAACGGTCACCGTCCGCCGAGGGAGGCCGTCTTCGGTGCCGCGCTCGGGTCGCGCACACCCCGCACGAGCTAGTCCTCGCTGACCGACGTCAGCGCGCGCCGACGCGCCTCGAGTTCGCGGAGTTCACCGAGCACCGCCATCAGTTCCTCGCGGTCGCTGGTGTGGTGCAGCGTCTGCAACCGCTGCTTGAGGGTGCGCTCCTCGGCCTGCAGCCGGTCCGCGAGCAACGAGCGGACCCGCCATGCCGCGACGTCGGCGTCGATGGGCACCACCTCGTCCTCGAGCGCGATCTCGCGGATCTTGCCGCGCAACGAGTCGTCGGGCGCCGCATCGAGGACGGCGGCGAGCTCCACGCCGGCGCCCCCAGCCGTCTGGACGGCGGCGAACACCTGGCGCGCCACCGGATGGGTGAAGTCGTCCTCGGCCAACTCGAACCACTCGTCGGGCAGCCACTGCGGTACCTGGAGCGCCGTCCGCAGGACGTCACGCTCGCGACGGACCCTCGCCCGGTCGAGCGAGGCCACCCCGCCGACGCTGCCACCACGCCCCTGCCGCGCCTGCCCCATCGGCGCCACGCCCTCGTGGGCATCGAGTTCGACCCCCAGGCGTTTCGCCGAACGCACGACGAACTCGTAGGCGACGCCGATCCCGGCGGCCACCTCGGTGCGGGCCCACTCGCGGCGCAGGTCGAGGTCGGGCTCGCGGCCCACGATCTCGATCGCCTCGTGCAGGGCGGCCGTGCGACCGGCCTCGGACCCCAGGTCGGCCCCGGCCAGACGGCGTCGCAGCACGAAGGGCACGACGGGCGTCGCGCCGGCGACGGCGTCCCGCATGCCCTCCACGCCCATGTCGCGCACGAGGTCGGCCGGGTCGCGTCCGTCCTCGAGCACCAGCACCCGCAGGTCGAGATCGGCGCCGCCGCCGTCGCCACCGAGGGTCCGGGCGGCTTCCCACGCCCGCTCGGCGGCCTTGACCCCCGCCTCGTCGCCGTCGAAGGCGAACACGACCTTCTGCGCGTAGCGCGACACCATGCGCAGGTGCTCGACCCCGACGGCCGTGCCGCAGGTGGCGACCGCGTTGCCGAACCCGGCCTGGTGCAGCGCCATGACGTCGGTGTAGCCCTCGCAGATCAGCACCTGCTGGGTCCGCACGATGTCGGCGCGCGCCTGCGGAACGCCGTACAGGACGCGGGTCTTCTTGTACAGCGGGGTCTCGGGCGAGTTGAGGTACTTGGGCGGGTCGAAGTCGCCGTAGTCGAGCCCCGGGAGAATGCGCCCGCCGAAACCGATGACGTCGCCGCCGGGGTCGTGGACGGGGAAGATCAGGCGGCCGCGGAAACGGTCACGCAGGCCACCTCGCTCGTTACGGACGACCAGGCCGGTCTCGATCAGGTCCTCGGCGCGGAAACCCTGCCTGGTCAACGCCTGCGCCAGGCGCTCCCACTCGTTCGGGGCGAAGCCGAGGTCGAACCGCTGCGCGTCCTCGCGACCGAAGCCGCGTTCCTTGAGGTAGGCGCGTGCGACCTCCCCGGCATCGGCGTAGAGCGTACGTGTGAAGAACTCCAGCGCCGCGGCGGTCACCTGCACGAGCCGCGAGCGCTGTCCGACGGCTTGTCGGTCGCGCGTGGACATCTCCTCGTAGCGGAGCGTGAAACCGGTGCGCCGTGCCAGGGCCTCGACGGCCTCGGGGAACTCCAGGCCCTCGATGCGCATCAGGAAGTCGTAGAGGTCGCCGGACTCGTCGCAGCCGAAGCAGTGGAAGAAGTTGCCGTCCGGCGCGACGGTGAACGAGGGCGTCTTCTCGTTGTGGAACGGGCACAGGCCCTTGTAGCGGGTACCGGCGCGCTTGAGGGTGGTGTAGTCGCCGACGACCGCGACGGCATCCGCCTGCCTGCGCAGGGTCTCGATGTCGTCCTTGAGGATCCGCCCGGCCACCTACCGCCGCCTTTCGCTTCGCCTGCCGCCCCGGCCCTGCAGCCGCCCCGGGAGCCGCCCCGCAGCCACCTGCCTCAGGCGACGACGTTGGTGTCGGCCCAGTCGGGATCGAGCTCGTGCAGGAACCCCGTGATGCGTTCGACCTCGCTGGTCTCGCCGATCTCGGCCGCGGCGGCGCGCAGGCGGACCAGGCAGACCAGGAAGCCGCGGTTGGTGTCCTGCGACCAGCGGACGAACCCGCGTCCACCCCAGCCAGCGGCACGGAGCGCATCGAGCCCGCGGTGGTAGCCGACGCGCGCGTAGGCATACCGCTCGATCGGTTCGCGTCCGAGCTCCGCCAGCTCCGCCCAGCCCTCGACGAAGGTGGGGTGGTCGGCGACGACCCGGCTCGTGGCCAGCAGCCGCGCGTCGGCGTCGGCCGCGCGCGCCTCCGCCAGCCCTTGACGCGCCGCCTCGGGCGCCAGGGGCAACACGGTCTCGTGCCGGTCGGCCATGGGAAGTTCGGGCACAGCACACCTCGAGTTGTCGACGACGACGCCGCGCCCGCGCATCGGGCACGGCCGACGGTCCACAGGGTCCGTCGCCGAGCGAAGGTAGCCGCCGACGCTGGCTAGCCTCGCCGTCCTCCCCACACCCGTGCGCCCGACCCGGAGGCCGTCGTGACCGTCCGCTACGCCGTCGACCTCCGCGACCGGCTGCACCACCTGGTGCGCGTGACCCTCTCGGTTCCCGCCGAGCACGCCGCCGGCGCCCGGATCGTGCTGCCGGTGTGGACGCCCGGCAGTTACGTGGTCCGGGACTACGTCCACCACGTCCAGTGGATCCGGGCCGTCGATGCCGCCGGCGCCGAGGTCGACCTCATGCCCGACGGGCACACGGCCTGGCGGCTTCCCGAGCGGGCCTCCGGCGCGCACGAGGTCACCCTCGAGCTGTACGCGAACGAACTCACGGTCCGCACCAACCACGTCGACGACCACCACGCGCTGCTGATCCCCGCGGCCACCTTCCCCTACCTCGAGGGAGCCGAGCACGAACCACACGTGGTGCACCTGCCGGCCGTCCCCGCGACCCACCGGGTGTGGTCGCTGCTGCCCGCGGGCGAGGAAGCCGACACCTACGTGGCCGAGCACCGGGACCACCTCGTCGACAGCGCCTTCGAAGTCGGTGACCTGCCGGCGGTCGAGTTCGAGGTGGCCGGGGTTCCGCACGCGTTCGTGTGGGCCGGTCACGGCGGCCGCCCCGACCTCGATGCGATCGCCCGCGACGCGACCGCGATCGGCGAGGCCGCCGTCTCGCTGTTCGACGGCGTGCTGCCGGTCGACCGCTACGTCTACCTGTGCACCGGCTGGCACGAGGGTGGTGGGGGCCTCGAGCACCGCGAGGGCTCGGTGCTGCAGATGCCGATCCGCACGTTCCAGGACGCCGACCTGCTGGCCCGGTTCCAGTCGCTGGTCGCCCACGAGTACCTGCACCTGTGGAACGTGAAGCGCCTGGTTCCCGCTGCGCTCGTCGCACCCGACTACGAGCGCCCCACCCACACCGAGTCGTTGTGGGTCGCCGAGGGCTGGACCGCCTACTACGACGAGCTCGTCCCGCTCCGTGCCGGCGTGTGGACGCTGACCCGGTTCCTCGACAACCTGCGTGACACCTGGCAGCGCGTCCTCGACACCCCGGGGGTCGCGTTGCAGTCGCTGCGCCGCGCCGGCCACGAGGCCTGGGTGAAGCACTACGTCCGCGACGAGAACACGCTCAATGCGAACACCGACTACTACGGGCACGGCGCGTTGGTGGCCTGGTACCTCGACCTCCGGCTGCGCGAACGTCAGCCGGATGGCGACGGGCTCGACGACGTGTTCCGGTTGTTGTGGCGGCGGCACGCCGACACCGCCGAGGGCTACACCGAGGCCGACGTCGAGAAGGCGGTGGCCGACGTCGCAGGCGAGGACTTCGGGCACGTGTTCGCCGCACACGTCGCGGGTACGGAACTCCCGCCCGTCGACGACGCGCTGCACGCTGTCGGCCTGAAGGTCGTCGCCACCAGCGGGGACGAGACGCCCGACCTCGGGGTCCATGTCACCGAGGACGACCACGGCGTCGTCTTCGCCACCGTGCTGCGCGGGCGACCGGCCTGGCAGGCGGGCCTGACGGGTGGCGACCAGCTCGTCGCGGTCGACGGCACACGGGTAGGGCGGGGGCACCTCCCGGGCATGTTGCAGGCCCGTGGTGCCGGCGACACCGTCGAGGTGACCGTGCTGCGGGGCCCCCGGATGCTGACGCGGACCGTGACGCTCGGCGCTCCGCGCCCGGGACGGCGGTTGGTCCGCGACGAGGCCGCGAGCGACGCCCAGCGTGAGGCCTTCCGGCGCTGGACCGGCACCGCATGGGACGCGGCGCCGAGCGCCTGACGTCCCCGGGTCAGGTCGAGTACTGCCACGCCGCGGCGACCAGGGCGACGACGACCACCATCGCCCGGAGCGGGCCGGCGGGAAGTCGCCGGCCGTACCGGCTCCCGAGCCCGCCGCCGATGGTGGCACCGACCGCGACCAGGCCCACGATGCGCCAGTCGACGTCGGCGATCGCGATGAACAGCAGTGCCGAGACCAGGTTGGCGATGCCGGCGAGGACGTTCTTGATGCCGTTGACCTGCGGCATCCCGCCGGCCACGAAGATGCCGAGCACCGCGAGCAGGATGACGCCCTGCGCCGCACCGAAGTAGCCGCCGTAGATGCCGGTGAGGAACACGATCACGTACAACACCGGGCTCGTGCGGATCGCCACGGGTGCGTCCGCAGTCGCGGCGTCGGTCACCGGCACGTGGCCGCCGGGTGCGTCGCTGACCGGTCCGTCGGCCATCGCGGCGTCACCTGCGGTCGCCGCTGCCGCCGCGCTCCGCTCGCGGCGCGCGGCCACCCAGGCCGCCACCCTGGGCTGCGCTGCCGCCAGCACCGCCGAGAGCAGCAACAGCGGTGGGATGACCTGCTCGAACGCCTCGGGTGGCAGGGCGAGCAGAAGCGCGCCGCCGATGATCCCGCCGACCGCGGACGCCGACACCAACTGCAGCACCAGCTTCTTGCGTCCCGACAGCGTCGCTCGGAAGCCGTAGGCGGCCGCGGCCGATCCCGGCACGAGTCCGACGGTGTTGGACACGTTCGCCACGACCGGCGGGAAGCCGAGCGCCAGCAGGGTCGGGAAGGTGATGAGGGTCCCCGCGCCGACGACCGCGTTCATCGCCCCGGCGGCCACACCCGCAGCAAGGATCAGGACCGCATCGACGATGGTCACATGCAAACCTTTGCGAAGCCAGAGCACAAGGGGGCGGGGCGCAGGCTACGGCACGTCGTCACGGGCGCCGCGCACGGAGACGGTGACGGCGCCCCGGTCGACGGTCCAGGTCGAGGTGGCGACCGACGCGGCCAGCCCCTCGTCGTGGGTCACGAGCAGCAGTGCGCCGCCCCAGTCGCGCAGCGCCGTCTCCAGGCGTTCGATCGACGGCAGGTCGAGGTGGTTGGTCGGCTCGTCCAGGACGAGGACGCTCGCCGACCCCGCCAGTGATCTCGCCAGGGCCAGCTTGCGCACCTCGCCCGGTGAGGGCGCGTCGGTGACCAGAAGGCGGTCGGGATCGACGCCGAGTGTCGCGAGCGTGCCGAGCACTCGCCCGCGCTGCCCGGGATCGAGCCGAACGACCTCGCCCAGGACCGCCGCCGGCGCCGGCAGGCGCTGCGGCAGCACCGCCACCTCCTCGGAGGTCTCGGCCAACGCGCGCAGCAGCGCCGTGACCAGGGTCGTCTTCCCGGCCCCGTTGACGCCCTCGACGTGCACCCGTTCACCGCGGTGGAGCGCAACGTCGACGCCGCGCAGCCAGACCTCGCCACCTGCGTGCTCGACGTCGCCGCGAACACGGGCGAGGATGCGTCGGCCCGTGTCGAGGTGCCGGAACCCGATCTCTCCGCCGAGGCTGCGCCGCAGATCGAACGCGTCCGCCGCCTGCTCCGCACGACCGACGCGGGCGTTCATCTGCGTCACCCGGCGGGCGAGTGCCGCTTCCGCCTTGCGCTGGGCGAACTTGCGGCCGGCCTCCCGTGCATCCGGCTGCGAGGCACCGGCAAGCCGCCGCTCGCGGTGGGGTGCGGCCTCGGCGCTGTGGCGATCCCGGCGCAGGTCGGCCAGGACCCGGCGTTGGCGCCCGACCTCACGCCGGGCGCGGTCGTGCGCCGCGCGTTCGGCGGCTTCCGCCTCGCGCCAGCGGGCGGCTGCCTCGACGTAGCTGCCGGCGTGCAGCTCCAGCCGACCGCCGGCGACGCGCACGGTGCGCGAGGTGAGACGCGCGAGGACGCCGCGATCGTGGCTGACGATCAACCCCAGCCCGTCGAAGCCCGCCAGTACCTCCAGCAGCAGGTCGCGGGCCGCCACGTCGAGATGGTTGGTCGGTTCGTCGAGCAGCAGCAGGTCGGGCTCGTCGGCCAGGGCGGCGGCGACCTGCCAGCGCTTTCGCTGCCCCGGCGACAGCGCCGCCCATCCACGTCCGAGGTCGGGATCGAGGTCGTCGGGGTCCAGGGCGAGCCGGCGTCGGAGGCGCTCCGCCACACCGTCCCAGTTCCACGCGAACCCGCGGACGTGGTCGGTCAGCTCGTCCACCTCCTGCGGCACGAGACGCGGCGGTGCGGCCGCATGGACGTCGAGCTGCCCCGACGACGGCGCGAGTTCACCGGCGAGCAGGCGCAGCAGCGTGGTCTTGCCGGCACCGTTCGGTCCGACCACGCCCACGAAGGGACGGGGCTCGGACGCGGTCGGTGCGGCGAGGTCGAGGGTGGCGTCGTCGAGCACGGCCGCCGCGAGCGTGTGGGCGTACGAGACGCCCCGCAGGTGCAGCGAGGTCACGATGGTCCCTTGCATCGCGTGCCGGCGACGACACGCGTGGTCCAGCCGGCGACCGCGTCAGCCGCGCACGAAGGTCGCGGAGGGACGAGCGCCGGGAGCGGCGTGGTCAGCCGTGGACCCGCAAGGAAGGGCTCCGTGGAGGGGACGTGGACACGACCGGCGGCAAGCAGTGCCTGCGGCGCGGACGTCGAGGACGCTAGCTGTTGCCAGGCGGGTGGTCCAGCGTTCCGCGCGGAGCTACAACTCGGTGCGCAACTCGTCGAGGCGACGACGCACCTCGCGCAGCCGCTCGGTGGCGTGGTGCAACACCGCCGGGTCGAGCTCGGGCCGTGCGAAACGGTCGGTCAGCACCTCGACCTCGAGCGTGAGCAGTTCGACCTCGGTCCGCACCCGTTGCACCACGTCGAGGGTGGCCAGCGGCCGGGCCACGATCGCCTCGTGCAGCAACTTGCGGGCTCGCTCGTCGCGACGCAGCACGTCATGGTGGACGTCGGCCCGGCGCAGGAGTTCGTCGAGATCCGGGAGCGCACGGTCGTAGGGCAGGGCGAGCAGGACGTCCTCGAGCCGGACGAGTGCGTCGTCTGCCTCGTGTGGACCCGGTACCGGGTCGTTGCGGTCCTGCGACACGACCGCACCTCCTCACCGAGACGCCATGGTATCCACCGTCGTCAGCGGATCGAGGGCATCACGCGGTCGAAGAAGGTGGCGACCGCATGGACCGCCGGCTCGACCACGGCCTCGTCGTCGTAGAGGGCCACGTGCTCGTCGGTCTCCAGCCAGACCAGTTCGCCATCGGCCGCCGCTGCGAGGCGTTCGGCCGCATCCGGGGCGCAGTAGTCGTCGCGACGGCCGTGGACGACCAGCAACGGGGTCGGCGGAAGCCGTTCGGCCCAACTCGCCGCGTCGAACGTCAGCAGCGCGTGGATGGACCGGCGCGTGACCCGGTTCTGCCAGTGCGGCGATGCGGCCCGCTCGGTGCCGTAGTAGGCGTAGGGCTCCCTGCCCGGCATCGCTGCTTCGCCGTCCCCGTCGGCGACGGCGGCGAGGTAGGCCGGCTCGCCGCTGGCTCGCTCGTGGGTCGCCACCTCGCTGAGGTCGCGCAGCACCCGCCGGTAGTTGTCAGGCCCCATGCCGCTGCGGAACGCCGCCGGATCGTTGAAGCAGCCCGCGACCACGGCGCACGCGGCGACGCGCGGATCGGTGGCGGCGAAGCGGACCGCGTAACCGCCGCCGAGGCAGATTCCCAGCACGCCGAGGCGACCCGCGTCCACGTCGGGATGAACGGCGAGTTCGGTGAGCGCATCGGTCAGGTCCGCCAGCTTGCCGCCGCTGTCCTCGTGTTGGCGGGGGGTGCCGCCGGACTCTCCGAAGTTGCGGTGATCGAAGGCGAGCGTCGCGAATCCGAATTCGCTCAGCCGTGCCGCGTACCCGCCCGTGACCTGCTCCTTGACGCCGGTGAGCGGCCCGGTGAGGACGATCCCCGGCCACGGCCCCGGCCCGGGCGCCTGCGGGAGGCGCAGGTGCCCCACGAGCTCGACCCCACCACTTCCGAAGGTCACGCGTTCCACGGGCGGTCTCCCTCGCTCCCCTGGCAGTATCCGCCGATGGACGCCGACGTCACCGTCCCAGTCGCGGCGCGCACGGCAACCGTTGTCGTGCTGCCGGAAGCGAGCGGGGAGGACGCGCGTCGTCAGCAGCGCCGGAGCTCGTCGGGCAGGATGTGACCATGGAACACATCCCCTCCCCCAAGGAACTCCGCAGCGCCGCGCGCGCCTGCACCTTCCTCGCCTACGCGGCCGGTCTGGCCGGCGTCGCCGGCGGGACGCTGATGCTGCGCGACGACGAGCTGGCCATGGCGCTGGTGCTGTACACGGTCACCTTCGCCGTCGGTGCCGCGCTGATGGGGGTCGCCGTCCTGGTGCGCGCCGTCGCCGGGATCTCGACCCAGCTGCACCGGGTCGAGTCCGACGTACGGGTACTGGTCGGCGACCGCGTCCGCGGCGGACCGGGTCCCGGGGAACGCGATCCATGGACCGGCCACCACCCGCCCTACTGAGTCACCATCCGGGCAGGCGTTCGGCGAGGTAGTCGACCAGGCGGTCCATCGACACGCGGTCCTGCGACATCGTGTCGCGGTCGCGGACGGTCACGGACTTGTCGTCGACCGACTCGAAGTCGACCGTGACACAGAACGGGGTCCCGATCTCGTCCTGGCGGCGGTACCGCCGGCCGATGGCCTGCGTCTCGTCGTAGTCGCACATCCAGCGCACCTTGACCGCGTCGAAGACCTGCTTCGCCAGCGGGGTCAGTTCCTCCTTGCGCGACAGTGGCAGCACGGCGACCTTGTAGGGCGCGAGCCGCTTGTCGAGCTTCAGGACGGTCCGGTCCTGCAACTCGCCCTTGGCGTCGGGCGCCTGTTCGACGCGGTAGGCGTCGAACAAGAACGCCAGGGTCGCGCGCGTGGCACCGGCCGCCGGCTCGATCACGTAGGGCACGTAGCGGTGGTCGTTGGGCTGGTCGTAGTACGACAGGTCCTTGCCGGAGGCCTCGGCGTGGGCCTTGAGGTCGAAGTCGGTGCGGTTGGCGAGCCCTTCGAGCTCGGACCAGCCCATCGAGGCGTCCGGGAAGTAGTACTCGATGTCGACCGTGCGCTTCGCGTAGTGGGACAGCTCGTCCTCGTCGTGCTCGCGGATGCGCAGGTTCTCGGGACGGATGCCCAGTTCGGTGTACCAGCGCATGCGCTCGTCGATCCAGTACTGGTGCCACTCCTCGTCGCTGCCCGGCTCGACGAAGTACTCCATCTCCATCTGCTCGAACTCGCGCGTGCGGAAGATGAAGTTGCCCGGCGTGATCTCGTTGCGGAACGACTTCCCCATCTGCGCGATGCCGAACGGCGGCTTCTTGCGGGTGGAGCGCTGCACCGTCGCGAAGTTGACGAACATGCCCTGTGCGGTCTCGGGGCGCAGCCAGGCGATGTTGGTGTCGGAGGCGATCGGACCGACGTGGGTCTTGAACATCAGGTTGAAGTTGCGCGGGTCGCCCAGCGTCGGCTTCTTGCAGGTCGGGCACTGGATCTCGCCCTCGGCGGTCTCCGAGCCCAGCTGGGCCTCGCGCAGGTGGTCCTCGCGGAAGCGCTGGTGGCAGTTGCTGCACTCGACCAGCGGGTCGGAGAAGTTGGCGAGGTGCCCCGATGCCTGCCACACCTCGGTGGGGCCGAGGATCGCCTGCTCCATGCCGACGACGTCGTCGCGCAGTTGCACCATCGTGCGCCACCACTGGCGCTTGACGTTCTCCTTGAGCTCGACGCCCAGCGGCCCGTAGTCCCAGGTGGAGCGCACGCCGCCGTAGATCTCGGCGGTCGGGAAGATGATGCCGCGCTGCTTGCACAGCTCGACGATCGTGGCCAGTTCGACGCTGACGCTGGGGGACGCTTCGGACACGGGTCTGCTCCTGACAGGACGCACGCCACCGCTGGCTGCGGCGGCGAGCCGCTCAGCCTATCGGCCGCCGTCGATCCGCTTCCGCCGTGCTCGCGGCCCGGTACGGCCCGATGAGTTCCGCGGGTCGTGGTCGTCAACCCACACGGAACGAACGGAAAAAGGCGAGGCGATCATGCAGGAGCCACGACTGGCGATCGAGGCCGCCGGGCTGGTCAAGACCTATGGCGAGGTGCGGGCGCTCGACGGCCTGGACCTGCGGGTCCCGGTCGGCGGCGTCTATGCCGTGCTCGGCCCCAACGGGGCCGGCAAGACGACCGCGATCCGGCTGCTCGCGACCTTGATCCCGGCCGACGGTGGTCGCGCCTCCGTCCTCGGTCACGACGTCGCGACGGCCGCGGACGACGTCCGATCGCGGGTCAGCCTGACCGGCCAGTTCGCTTCGCTCGACGAGGACCTGACCGGGCTGGAGAACCTGGTGCTGATCGCCCGACTGCTGGGATTCGACCGCGCTGCCGCCGCCCGTCGCGGGCAGGAGTTGCTGGGGGCCTTCGGGCTGGCCGACGCCGCGGCACGGCAGGTCAAGCACTACTCCGGTGGCATGCGCCGCCGGCTGGACATCGCCGCGTCGATCGTCGTGCGGCCCGAACTGCTGTTCCTCGACGAGCCGACCACCGGGCTCGACCCCTCGAGCCGTGGTCAGGTGTGGGACATCGTCCGGGCGCTCGTCGCCGCCGGCACCACGGTGCTGCTGACCACGCAGTACCTCGACGAGGCCGACAAGTTGGCCGACCGCATCGCGGTGGTCGACCTGGGCCGCGTGATCGCCGAAGGAACGGCCGGCGAACTCAAGGCATCGGTCGGTCGTGGCACGCTCCACGTGCGGGTGCGCCACCCCGACCAGCGACCAGCGGCACTGGCGCTGCTGCGCGAGTCCCTGGGCGTCGACGTGCACGCCGACGGTGACGCCGTCGCGCTCTCGGCGCAGGTCGACGATCCGGGTGCGGTCGCGCGGGCGCTGGTCCGGCTCACCGACGCCGGCATCGTCCCCGGCGAGTTCGCCCTGGGTCAGCCGAGCCTCGACGAGGTGTTCCTGGCGCTCACGGGGCGACGGCCGACCGCGTCGGAGACCCCACCGAACGAGGAAGATGCGGCATGAGCACGACCCACGATGCACCGATTGTCTACGACGTCGATGCGATCGTCGCGGTGGCCGTCGCCTCGGGCGACCGGCCCCCGCGACCGTCGGCGGTGTCCACCTCCCTCACCTTCGCCTGGCGGGCGCTGCTGAAGATCCGTCACATCCCCGAGCAACTCCTGGACGTGACGGTGTTCCCGGTCATGTTCCTGCTGATGTTCACCTACCTGTTCGGCGGCGCGGTCGCCGGCTCCACCGGGGCGTACCTGCAGGAGGTCGTCCCGGGAATCCTGGTCATGCAGGTGGCCTGGATCAGCATGTACACCGGGCACACGCTCAACCGCGACATCACCAAGGGCGTCCACGACCGCTTCAGGTCGTTGCCGTTGTGGCAGCCGTCCACCCTGGTCGGCCCGTTGTTGGCCGACTCGGCGCGCTACACGATGGCGTCGACGGTGATCCTCGGACTCGGCTTCGTGCTGGGATTCCGGCCAGGCGCGGGCGTGAGCGGCCTGCTGCTCGGCATCGCGGTGCTGCTGGTGTTCTCGTTCAGCCTGTCGTGGATCTGGACGACGGCGGGGCTGCTGCTGCGCTCGGAGAACGCCGTCTTCTCGGTCGGCAACATGGTGATGTTCCCGCTGACGTTCGTCAGCAACGTGTTCGTGCCCACCGAGACGCTGCCGGGCTGGCTGCAGGGCTTCGTGCGGGTCAACCCGGTGACGCTGGTGGTGACCTCGGTCCGCGGCTTCGTCCACGGCGACCCGCAGGCGGGCGCGACCGTGGCGGTGCTGGCGATCAGCGCCGTGCTCGTGGCGGTGTTCGGGCCACTCACGATGTGGCTGTACCGCCATCCGAGGTAGGGGCGCCGTCCACGGTGTCGTCGCCGCGACCACCGGCGGCGCGCGGCCCGGAGGCGCGCGGCCCGGGCACGACGTCGAACGCGACCGGCACGTCGAAGGCGGCCTTGCGGGAGGCGCGGCGCATCGCACGCAGCAACGGACGGCCGGTGAGCAGCACCAGCCCGGCGGTGACCAGCGCCCTCGGGACGTCGAAGCCCAGCGAGGTCAACGCGCTGAAGGCGAGGAACCGTCGCAGGTTGTCGGCAAGCGGATCGCCGGGAACGAACGAGATCGCGGTGGTTCCGGGCAGGGTGAAGGGCCAGAACGACAGGTTCAGCAGCAGCCCGTACAGCAGACCGGCCGCCAGGCCGTAGGCGGCGAGCAGCGCCAGTTCGGCGCGGCCCCGCATTGGTGGGAGCAGGCCAGCGCCGGCAGCGACCCAGGCTGCGCCCAGCATCTGGAACGGCAACCAGGGTCCGACACCTCCGGTCGTGAGTGCGGACGCGAACAGGGTCGTCGCCCCGAGCACGAACCCGAAGCCGGGGCCGTGGACGCGTCCGGCGAGGACCAGCAGGAAGAACACCGGTTCGAAACCGGCGACGCCGGTCCCGAGTGGCCGCAACGCCGCGCCGACCGCCGTCAGCACGCCCAGCATGGCGACCGCCTTGGCGTCGATGCCGCCGTCGGCGATTTCGCTGAGCACCACCAGCAGTACCAGCGGCAACAGCACGGTGAACAGCAGCGGTGCTTCCCGCAGATGGGCGATGCCAGTCCCGGGGTCGACCAACAGCGGCCACGCGAAGGCGGCGAGCCCGACGATCGACGCGAGCAGGACGGCGGCCGCCGCGCGTGGACGCAGCCGGATCGAACGGCTGGGCCGCGGTCTGGCCGCCGGTGGCGTCCCGGTCGTGGCGGTCACGGCAGCACCGCCAGCGCCTCGGCGACCTCGCCCGGCGTCAACCACACCGCCGGTGCCAGCACCTTGGCGACCTGGGGTGAGAAGGCCGGTGAGCCGACGACCACCTCGTCGGTCGGACCGTCGGCGACGACCTCACCATCGGCGATCACGACGGTTCGTGTCGCGATCTCCGCGGCCAGTTCCACGTCGTGCGTGGCCAGCAGGATCGCCGTCCCCTCGGCGGCCAGCTCCGCGAGCAGCAGTGCCAGTCGCTCCTTCGTGCGGTAGTCCAGGCCCCGCGTCGGCTCGTCCAGCAGCAACAGCGGCGGCCGACCGACGAGCACGAGGGCAAGCACGAGGCCGAGGCGTTGTCCCTCGGACAGGTCACGCGGATGCCGGTCGTCGTCGAGCCCGGGCACCAGCCGGTGAAGCAGGGCCCGGCAGGAACCGGCGGCCACACCGGCATCGTCGTCGGCGTGGGCGCACTCCTGTGCGACCGTCTCGGCGTACAGCAGGTCGGCCGGTTCCTGCGGGACCAGGCCGACCTGCCGGATCAGCGCCCTGGGCCGCAGCGACGCCGGGTCGAGACCGCCGAGGCTGACGGTGCCCTGCAGCGGCCGGTGGAGGCCGACCAGCGTGCGGAGAAGCGTCGACTTCCCCGCGCCATTGCGGCCCATGACGGCCACGACCTCGCCCGCGCTGACGTCGAGGTCGACGTCCCGGACGGCGAGGACGGGCCCGAGGCGCACGCTCACCTTCCGCATGGACGCGACCACCGGGGCGTCGGGTTCGAACGCCCAGCGGCGCGGTCGCGGACGGTCGACGAGCCGCTCCCGCAGTTCCGGGGCACGCCGGCGTGCGTCGCGCACCGACAACGGCAGCGGATCCCAGCCGGCGATGCGGCCGAGCTCGACCACCGGTGGCGCGACCGGCGTCGTCACCAACACCTCGGCCGGTGGGCCGACCTGCAGCGCCCTGCCGTCACCGGGCACGTGGATCACCCGGTCGGCGTACTGCACCACCCGTTCGAGCCGGTGCTCGGCCAGCACGACCGTGACCCCGAGGTCATGCACGAGTCGTTGCAGTGCGGCCAGGACCTCCTCGGCCGCCGGTGGGTCCAGTGCCGAGGTGGGCTCGTCGAGTACCAGCACCTTGGGATGCGCGGTCAGGACCGAACCGATCGCGACGCGCTGCCGCTGGCCGCCCGAGAGCTGCTCGAGGGGCCGGGCACGCAGGTCGACCAGTCCGAGCAGGTCCAGGGTCTCCTCGACCCGTCGGCGCATGACCTCGCCGGCGAGGCCGAGCGACTCCATCCCGTAGGCGAGCTCCTCCTCGACGGTGTCGGTCACGAATCCCGAGCGCGGGTCCTGGCCGACGACCCCGACGACGTCGGCGAGTTCACGGGGCGGGTGCAGGCGCGTGTCGCGGCCGTCGACGACGACCCGGCCGTGCAACGTGCCGCCGGTGAAGTGGGGCACCAACCCGTTGATGGTGCCGAGCAACGTCGACTTGCCGGAGCCGGTGCGCCCGACGACCAGGCACAGCTCACCCTCGGGGATCTCGAGGTCGACGTCCTGCAGCGCGGGGCGTTCGGCCCCGGCGTAGGTGACCCCGACGTGCTCGAACCGGATCATGCGTCCACCTCCACGGGACGCCGTGGCGCCGGGACGCGCCCGCCCGGGAGCGTGCCGCCGTCGCCCGCGGGCACCGGGGGTGGTGTCGTCCACGCCGGCGCCAGTGCCAGCAGCAGTCCGATGGCGGGCAGCAGCGGAAGCGTCGGCACGGACAACGGGAGCGCCGCCGGGCGCAGGGCGGCGGGGTCGAGGATGCCACCGGCCATGACGGCCGCCGCGGCGACGACGCCGGCCGCGACCGTGGCACGTTCAGCCGCCGCCCACCGGTCCGGCCGATACCGCGTGCGCACGGTGCGGCGGCCGGCGAGACGGATGCCGCTCCCGGCCGCCACCAGGCCCAGGACCAGGGTCGGGCCGCCCAGCAGCAGCGGGCTTCCGGCATCCAGGAGGCCGTACACGCCGACGCTGATTCCGAGCAGCCCCATCAGCGACAGCACCCCGGTGATGCGGCGGACGCCCGCCGGCACGTCGGCACGGCGTCCGTAGCCGCGGGAGTCCATGGCGGCGGCCAGCGCCAGGGACCGGTCGAGCGCGTCCTCGACGACCGGCATGGCGACGGTCAGCACGCTGCGCAGTCCACGGTCCGGGCGGCCGCGCAGCCGGCGTGCCGAGCGGATGCGTTGGACCGAGGCGACCAGCGAGGGAGCGAACGACAGGGCGACCACGACGGCCACGCCGATCTCGTAGACGGCCGCCGGCAACGAGGCGAGCAGACGCTTCGGGTTCGCGAGGGCGTTCGCCGCGCCGACGCACGCGAGGATCGTTGCCAGCCGCAGGCCGTCGACGAACGCGGCGACCACCGATTCGAGCGTCACCGGCCCGCCGAGCGACACGCCGGCCGCCCAGTCCGGCAACGCCGCCTCGGGCAGGGTGAACAGCAGCATGTCGCCCTGCGGTAGTCCCAGGACGACCTGGAACACCAGGCGGACGGCCAGCACGACCAGGCCGAGCTTCAGGAACACCGCGAACGACCGCCCCCAGGGGGCCGAGGTGCGCCGGGCCGCGACCACGTAGCCGGCCACCACCAGCACCAACGCGAGCAGCAACGGGTTGGTGGTACGGGTCGCCGCCGTCATCAGTCCGAGCGCCCACAGCCACCACGCCCCAGGATGCAGGTTGCGCGGGATGCGGCGGCTGACGGCGGCGGACGACATCGGCCTCAGCCGCCCACGGGGTCGCGGCGGCGCGCGCGCAGGGCGCCGGCGGCTGCGAGGGTGGCGACGAGTGCGCCGCCACCGATCGCGCCGAGGGGTGCGCGGCCACCCGGCGGCGTCTCGCCGAGTGCGACCATGTCGTCCTCGGCGATGTCGCGTCGTCGACCGTCGGCGTCGGTGGCGGGCTCCGCGTCGGCCCCATCCGCGGCGGGCGAAGCATCGGCCGCGTCCTCGGTGTCCTCGACATCGGATGCCTCGGACCTCTCGGGACGTGCCTCCACGGCTTCGTCGGCGTCGGGCTCGGCAGCGTCGGGGTCGGCGCCGTCCGGTTTCTGGTCGTCGCCGGGCTCCTCGGCGGCCGAGTCGGGGGCTGACGAGGTCGCACCGTCGGGCGTGGCGGAGGATTCGGCGGGCTTGTCGGCAGCGGGCGTCGTCGTCTCCGACCCCGACGATGAGGACGTCGGCGACGGCGAGGGTGCGGCCGTTGGTGTCGGACTCGGACCCACGCCGGCGGTCGGCGTGGCGGTCGGTGACGGGCTCGGCGCGGGGGCGGTGGGCGCCGACGCGGCGGGGGGCTTGCGTGCAGGTGGCTCGCCCGCACCGAAGGACCAGCCCTCGACGCTGCCCCGGGGCGGGGTCCGGTTGCCGGCCCCCCGGGTGCTGTAGGTCCAGCTGCCTCCGGCCTCGGCGTGCCAGTAGGACCAGTAGGCATCGCTGGGGGCGCCGTTGCACGGGTCGGGCCGGCCGTTCAAGGTGCAGACCAGGCCCGGCTGGCGCTCCACGAAGGCGTACGAGACACCGGCCAGGCGCAAGGCCTCGAGCCCGTTGGCCGGCGACCCGGGAGCGCAGAGGGTGCGGACGTCGGCGCCCAACCGCTGCGCGTCGATCACGACCCAGACACCGTCACACTCGTCGGCGGCCGCCGGCGCGACGCCCGCCGCCGTCCCGGCCACGAGGGCCAGGACGACGGCGAGCAACCGTGCCGAGCGGTGGAGACGGGCGCCCGACGTCACGGGGCGTCCACGACCTCGACCGCGCGATACAGCAGCGACGCGATCTGGTCGCGCTGCAACGTGCGGGCCGGCGAGTAAGTCGCTCCGCTACCGGTGCCACGGGCCACACCGGCGTCCGCCAGCGCGTTGATGAGCTGACGGTGCTCGAGACCGGCGACGTCGGTGAAGCGGTCGGTTGCGACCGGCGACAGCTCGAGCCAGCGCGCGATGAGTGCCGCCGCCTGGTCACGGCGAACGACCTGCGTCGGGCGGAAGCTGCCGTCGGGATAACCGTTGATCACCTCCGCTTCGGCCAGCGCCTTGATGTAGCCGGCGTGGACGTAGCTGGCCGGCACGTCGGAGAAGCCCGTGGCGCCGCCGGCCGGCTCGATGCCGGCCGCGCGTCCGATGAAGGTCGCCAGCTGTGCCCGGGTGACCCCGGCTGCGGGTGCGAAGCTGCCGTCACGACGCCCCTCGATGATGCCGGCCTCGGCAAGTGCGGCGATGGCCCGGGCGTGCGTGGAGCGGTAGTCGACGTCGTCGAAGCGGAACGGGCACGCCGGCGCGGTGGCGCCACGTTGGGCGCCCGCGGTGGTGACCTCGGACAAGCCGACCCCGGTGAGCCCCGGCAGTGCCTGGGCCGTCGAACGCGTCAGGTCGCCCTCGTCGGAGCTGGTGTAGGGCAGCGCGCCTGGCTCGGGGCCGGCGCAGTCGAACTGCGCGGCACCCAGCCACGCCGCAGCCGCTGCGGCGGCCTGCTGTTCGCCGGCGACCGCGAGCGCGACGGCGGCGAGACCGGTCGAGTTGGTGTTGGCGTCGGTGCCACCACCGCCGAAGCTGCCATCGTCGCGCTGGACGGCCAGCAGCCAGTCGACGGCGGCATCGGCGGCCTCGACCTCGCCGGCCGCGAGGAAGGCCTGGACGGCGAACCCGGTCGCGTCGACGGCACTGGTGCAGGTCGCGGCCCCGAACTGTTCGGGGATGCCCCCGTCGTCGCAGGCGGCGTCGGCGAGGAAGGACACCGCCGCATCGGACGCGCCGGTGTCGGTTGCCCGTTCGAGGGCGATGACGGCGAGCGACTGGGTGATCGCGTTGCTGTAGTCGCCCCACTGCGACGCGTCGGAGAACCGGCCCCGCTCGTCCTCGAGCGCATGCAGCTGCCCGACGAGGTCGCGACCGCCGAACTGGCGCGCGTCCCGCCCGGTCGTCTCCGCCACGAGGACGAGCTTCGCGGTCGGGCCGGCGTACACCTCGGAACTGCCGTCGCCCGTGTATGCCCCGACCTGCGTCTGCAGCCAGTCGGTGGCTGACCCGATGGTGTCACCGGCGACGCCGGTGCCCGCCAGCGCGAAGATGGCATCGGCGGTCAGGCCCCAGTCGGGATAGGTCTGGCCGTCGAAGGTGGTCTCGATGCGTTCGCCGGCAACGAAGCGGCCCTCGAGCCAGCCCGCGGCGTCTTCCGCCGGCTGGACCGGATCGGATGGCGCCGGGGAAGCCGAAACGGCGGTGGCAGTGGCGATGGTCAGCGCGGCGGACGCGATGCCGACGACGATGCGGCGACCTGGACCTCGCAGGGTTCGCATGCAGGGGGCCTCTCTCTGGACGGAAGGACCGAGAAGCCGTGCCCGGTGACGACGTGGGAGACGAGATCGCCCTCCGACGCGCGAACGCGTGGAGGGCGGTTTCGGCTCGGACGGGTCGTCCGGGCTCCGCCCCGCAATCCTCGACGGGTTTCTGGTGGAGCCGCGCGTCCGTGGCAGGTGCTCCGGCTCGCCGTCGCACGGACCGGGGTCCGTGTCACGGCCTACGGTTGCGGGTCAGCGCCGGACTTGGACCGGCTTCCCCCGCGCACGGGCGTGTGGTGGCCGCAGTGCAGCACGCCGCCGGTGCCGGTGTCAACGCACACGGCGTCTAGCGTCCGCGTCCGACCGAGGAGGACACGTGGGCCAGAGCCGCTTCGAACGCGACACGGCCGTGGTCGAGATCGGCGACGGGCGCTACCAGGGCCGGATCGACGAGGGCTGGGCCGTCATCGCGGGAGCTGCACCCAACGGGGGCTACGTGATGGCGATGGCCGCCCGCGCCATGCGCGCACCGATCGCGCTGCCCGATCCCGTCACCATCACGGCGCACTTCCTCGCACCGGCCGCGCCGGGTGAGGTCGACATGGAGGTCGAGGTGGTGCGCCAGGGCCGCCGCCACGCGACCGTGCAGGCACGGATGCTGCAGGAGGGACGCGAGACGCTTCGGGCCCTCGGCACCTTCGCGGATCTTTCGGCGGCCGACGGTCCGACGCGCGTCGACCGTCCCCACCCGCCGCTGCCGCGGCTGGACGAGTGCCTCGATGTCACCACCGCGGCGGTCGAACAGGCCCGGGCCGGCGGCTTCCCGGCACCACCGATCCTCGAGCGGTTCGACCACCGTATGGCGCCGGAGATGATGGGTTGGAGTCAGGGCAAGCCGCTCGGCCGGGGCGAGATGGGCGGCTGGTTGCGGTGGGCCGAGGAGGCGCCGATGGACACCCTCGGCCTGCTGGTGGTCGCCGACTGCTACCCCCCGGCGGTCTTCAACACGGGCGACAGCCGACTCGGATGGGTGCCCACGATCGAGCTGACGGTCCAGGTCCGCAAGCGGCCCGCCCCGGGCTACCTCGGTGCCTGGCTCACCACGCAGGCCATCACCGCCGGCTACCTCGAGGAGGACGGCGAGATCTGGGACGCCGACGGCGACCTCGTCGCCCTGTCGCGGCAACTCGCCCTCGCGTCCCGCTGAGGGCCGGGGTGTGGTCGTGTCGTCGTCCCCGTGACCCCGGTACGCGCACATGATCAGGACCCGTCGGCCTCGGCGACCGGTTCCTCACCCACCGCCGGCTCGTCGAGCCTGCGCACGATCCGGGCGGGGTTGCCCACCGCGACGACATCGGCGGGCAGGTCCCGGGTCACGACGGCGCCGGCGCCGACCACGGTGTTGTGCCCGATGCACACGCCGGGCAGCACGATGGCGCCACCCCCGAGCCAGACGTTGTCGCCGATCGTGATGGGTTCGGCGGCCTCCCACTTGTCGCGGCGCGGGCCCGGCTCGACCGGGTGCGTCGGGGTCAGCAGCTGCACGTTCGGCCCGATCTGGACGTCGTCGCCGATCGTGATCTCGGCAACGTCGAGCGCAACGAGCCCGAAGTTGGCGAAGCAGCGCGCCCCGATGCGCAGGTTGGTGCCGTAGTCGACGTACAGCGGCGGTCGAAGCACCGTCGCCTCGCCGATGGCGCCGAGCAGCCGCTCCAGCAGCGCTCGGCGCAGCGGCTCCTGGCGAGGTGTCGTGGCGTTGTACGCCGCCATCAGGTCGTGGGCGACCGCCGCGGCCTCGGTGATCGCCGGGTCGTCGGCGATGTAGAGCTCACCGGCGAGCATCCGCTCGTGCATCGAGCGGCCCTCGTCCCCTGGGTCTTCCGGCATGCGGGTCAGCGTAGCTTCGGACCGGCGTCCACTACGGACTCTCAGCGGTCGACATGCGGCTGAGTCACTGCGGACACACAACGTTCTCCGTGGCCGCGGAGGCGATCGCCGCGAGCGCGCCACCTCGCCCGGCTACCCGTCGCGACCGATCTGCTCGTCCGTGTGTCTCGAACCGAGCTGGAAGCTGAACTGGCGTCCCATCTCCCGGTAGCCGACGCGCCGCGCGACCCGCCTGGACGCAGCGTTCCACGCCGCGGCTCGCCACTGCGGAGTCCGACCCGAATCGAGTACCCGGCGGGTCGCGGCAGCTCCGAGGCACCTCCCAACGCCCTGACCCCGAGCGGCGGGAGCTACGAGGACACCGACGTGCCCGATTCCCGCCGGCCAGTCGAGGTGGCCAGCAGCGCCGAGCACCTCGTCTCCGCGACAGAGCACCAGGACCCGGTCCATCGCCACGACCGAGCTCTCCTCGACATCGCCCTCCGGCAGCCAGTCCAACCAGCCGCGGATGGACGCGACCGGCACCTCGCGCAGTTCGCCTCCGCACACGACCTCGGCCACCTCGGCCCCCGCAGGCAGGTAGGCGAGTTCGCCCGGCCCCAGCGTGCGGGCGGGCCGCAGCGCACTGCTGACCTGCTCAGGGTCGCTGGGATCATCGAGGTTCCTGAGCAGATCCAGCGCCGCAGCGTCCGCGTCCCCGGCCTCGATCAGATAGGCGTCACCGAGCCGGACGACTCCGGTCCACCCCTCCGGCGCGATCCCCCGCGAGCCGTGCACGACCGTGGTCGTCGCCGGATGCAGAGCGTCCTTCTCAGCGGCCAGCGTGCACCACAGCCGTCGCGCCTCGTCAGGAATCACTACCCGCCTGTCGCTCGTGGACGAACGCATCGCATCGAGCGTAGAGGTGCGCAGCTTCCGAGACGTCCGGCCTGCACCGGGTGGCTCGTACGGCTCTCCCCACTCGGGAGTCTCGACCGACCGTCAGTCGTGGACCGCGCGGCGCGCCTTGTCGCGGAGCGCTCTCATCGCATCCAGTTCGGAGCGCTCGTGCCACGCCAGTCGCCGGAGCACCTTGCGTGTGGTCCACCGCTCGCCCCTGGATGTGACGGCCCGATCGCGCTCCAATCGGGCAACTACGTCGCGCACATGTGCCCGCGATCGGCGCAGTTCCTCGGTGACGTCCGCGCAGCGCTTCGGAGGGTCGACGTTCAACGCTGCGAGGTAGTAGCGACTTTCGGTGTCGGCGATGTGGAAGGCCATCTGCCGGAGCGTGCGCCACCGAGCCCAGCGGGGAAGTCGTCGATCGGAATCGTCCCAATCCAGCTCCGCATCAGAGCAGTTCTCGATGAGCGACAGCAGCTCCTCCCTGGCGTACCCGAGCAGCACGGATGTCCGCTCGACTTCCTCGTCCGTTGCCGGCTCGTGATCGAGCCGAAAGGTGAGCTCGTCCCCGTCGAGCCGTTCTACGACCTCGAAGCCCTCCAGTGGCCGGGCGAGCTCACCGTGCCGCTCGAGGAAACTGGCGTAGGACCTGGCCGCACGAGTGGTCAGGTCTGCGAGCGCAGAGGCCTCGTCGGTTCCCTGTCCGCACAGGCCCCACCAGCGGTGGTCGTAGACCCACGCCAGCGTGGCGTCGTCGACGTGGGCGCCGACACCGAACTCGAGACACACGGTCGTCATGTCACCCAGCCTGCCAAACGCCGCGGTGGTGTCGAGCGACGGGAGGCGAGGATGTTCCGTGCGGTGGTGTTCGACATCGGTGGGGTGCTCGAGATCACGCCTCCCACCGGGTGGCAGCGGCGATGGTGCACGCAGCTCGGGCTGACCGACGAACGGTTTCGGACGCTGCTGGCGCCGCCGGGCCGAGCCGGCTCCCTGGGACAGATGGACGTCGAGCGTGAGCTTGGTCGGCGCTCCGCCGGGGACCATCTCCGACAGCAGCGCGTGCACCCGGC